>JACNJP010000197.1 GCA_014382465.1 Planctomycetota bacterium | reverse complement strand
GGCCTCGAGGACCTGGCGGGGCTCGGCGACGCGCCGTTCCACCTGCTGCTGATCCCCAAGGTCGAGACCGCGGCCGAGCTGCGGGCCCTCGACCAGGCCTGCGGCGACCGCGAGCTGCTGTTCATGCCCATCCTGGAGAGCGCCAAGGGGGTCATGAACGCCATGGAGATCGCCGCCGCCAGCCCGCGCAACGTCGCCCTGACGCTCGGGCTCGAGGACCTGACCGCCGACCTCGGGGTGGCCAAGACCGCCTCCGGCGAGGAGACCCGCTGGGCCTGTTCGCAGGTGATCTTCGCCGCCAAGGCCCACGGCCTGCAGGCGATCGACTCGGTCTACGGCGACATCGGCGACGAGCCTGGGCTGCGGCAGAGCCTCCGGCTGGCCAAGGCCATGGGCTTCGAAGGCAAGGGCTGCGTCCACCCGCGCCAGATCCGCGTGGTCCACGAGGAGCTGGCGCCGTCCGCCGCCGAGGTCGACCGCGCCCGCCAGGTCGTCGCCGCCTTCCAACAGGCCGAGGCCCAGGGCCTCGGCGTCGTCTCGATCGGCTCCAAGATGATCGACCCCCCCGTCGTCAAACGCGCCATGAGGATCGTCCAGATGGTGTCAGGCTCGGATGAATAGTTCGATGGGCAAGCGCACCAGCGACACCCTCGCCAACGCCGCCGGGCGCCAGATCCCGGCGCAGATCAACGGCCGCGCGGCGATCCCCTACGCCGGCGTTGGCCGTCACCGGCCCACCGGCCGCGCGGCGGCGTCGCCCACCCGAAGCTGCGCCGATTACCCGGCCTCGGGCGACAAGCGCGTGCCCTTCGAGGGAGACATGGTGGACGGCCTGGTCGAGGCCCTCCGCCGCGCCGGCCTGGCCGACGGCATGACGATCTCGACCCACCACCACTTCCGCAACGGCGACCTGGTGGCCAACGCGGTCTTCGACGCCGCCAAGCGCCTCGGCGTGAAGGGCCTGCGCTGGTTCCCGTCGGCCAGCTTCCCGTGCCACGCGCACCTCTTGCCGTACCTCGAAGACGGCACCCTGCACCACATCGAGGGCTCGATGAACGGTCCGCTGGGCGAGTTCTGCTCGCGCGGCCGGATGGCCGGCCTGGGCGTGCTGCGCAGCCACGGCGGCCGCTACCAGGCGGTGCAGGACGGCGAGGTCCACATCGACATCGCGGTGCTGGCGGCGCCCACCGCCGACCTGTTCGGCAACGCCACCGGCGACCGCGGCCCCAGCGCCTGCGGCCTGCTCGGCTTCGGCCTGGCGGACTCCGAGTACGCCGACCACGTCATCGTCGTCACCGACAACCTGGTGCCCTTTCCGTGCGTGCCGTGGCAGATCCAGGGCCAGAACGTCGACCAGGTGGTGGTCGTGGACAAGGTGGGGGAGCCGGACAAGATCGTCTCCGGAACGACCCAGGTGACCAAGTCGCCCGACCGGCTGCTGATCGCCGAGTACATCGCCGACTTCGTGCGCGACACCGGCATCATGCAGCCCGGCTTCAGCTTCCAGGCCGGCGCCGGCGGCATCACGCTGGCCTTCGCCATGTTCCTCAAGGAGCACATGAAGGCCGCCGGGGTCACCGCCGGCTTCGTCCGCGGCGGCTCCAACCAGTACCTGGTGGAGATGCTCGAGGAGGGGCTCACGCCCTACATCCTCGACGGCCAGACCTTCGACCTCGAGGGCGTGCGCTCGATGCGCGAGAACCCTGGCCACGTCAACACCAGCCCCTTCACCAGCTACAACTTCCACGGCAAGGGCAACTTCGCCTCGATGGTCGACGTCACCGTGCTCGGCGCCACCGAGGTCGACACCGGCTTCAACGCCAACGTCGTGACCCACTCCGACGGCCTGCTGCTGCACGGCATCGGCGGCTGGCAGAACTGCCTGTTCGCCGGCTGCACCATCCTGGCGGTGCCGAGCGTGCGCGACCGCATCCCGGTGATCGTCGACCGCGTCACCACCCTGGTCGGCCCCGGCGAGTTGATCGACGTCATCGCCACCGAGCGCGGCCTGTGCATCAACCCGCGCCGCGCCGACCTGGTCGAGGCCGCCCGCGGCTCGCGGGTCCCGATCCTGGAGCTGCCGGACCTCAAGCGCCGCGTCGACGCCCTGTGCGGCGGCGCGCCGTCGCCGCCGAGCCTCGGCGAGGAATTCGTCGCCGCGATCCAGTGGGTCGACGGCACGACGATCGACGGCGTGCGGCGGGTGGCGGGCTGACCTCGGTCGGGGGCGGCCCGACCGTTTCGGCTTTCTTCGACACCTCTCCCGATTCTCTCAGCCTGTCCGGACTATCTTCCGGTCGGCGGGCAACCCGCTCCAGGAGGCGCCCGCCTCCTGCCACCTAGGCTCCTCGAGGACCCGAGAGATGACCCGATCGACTCCCCGCACGCTCCTGCTCCCCGTCCTCGGTCTGCTGACCCTTGGCAGCTCCGGCTGCGGCGTCCTGGGCGCCGCCGACACCAGCTACCGGCCGGAGATCGATCCGGCCGACTTCGTCGACGGAGTGAGCAACCCCTACTTCCCGCTGGTGCCCGGCACCACCTGCCGCTTCGCCGAGGGCGAGGGCGCCGAGGTGGTGGTCACGGTCACCCACGAGACCCGGACCATCCTCGGGATCCGGTGCGTGGTGGTCCATGACGTCGTCCTGGAGGATGGGCAGGTGGTCGAAGACACCTTCGACTGGTACGCCCAGGACCGGACTGGAAACGTCTGGTACATGGGCGAGGACACCAAGGAGTACCACAAGAACGGCCGGGTGAGCACCGCGGGCTCGTGGGAGGCCGGCGTCGGCGGCGCCCAACCCGGCATCATCATGCACGCCGAGCCGGTCCCGGGTGGCCCCTACCGCCAGGAGTACTTCCTCGGGGAGGCGGAGGACATGGGCCAAGTGGTCGCTCTGGGCGAGACCGTCGAGGTCCCCCACGGCGGCTACACCGGCTGCGTCAAGACCAAGGAGTGGTCGATGCTGGAGTCGGGTCACGAGTTCAAGTGGTACGCCCGCGGCGTCGGCTTCGTCCGCGCCGAGGGCACCGGCGGCGACCTCGAGGTCCTGGTGTCGGTGGAGCGGGAATGACCAGGCCCGCCACGGTCCTTCTCGGCGCAGGGATTCTGGCCTTGGCCGCGGGTCCCGCCTTCGGTCAGGTCTCCTCGCCGCGCCGAGACCGCGCCTCCCAGGGCGACATCGAGGGCCTGCGGTTGGTGATCGGCGGCGGCCTCGAGTTCGCCAGCGACTCCGACGAGTCCGAGATGGAGTTCCCTCTGACCCTGGAATACAACTTCCAGGAGGACTGGAAGTTCGTCCTCGAGTCCAGTTACATCCGGGTGAACCCGAAGGACCCGGCGGAGCCATCCTCGAGCAGCATCGGGGATCTCGAGACCTTCCTCGAGGGGGAGATCCTGTCCGAGCGCCGCTACCGGCCGGCGCTGACCATCGAGACCGGCGTCAAGTGGGGCACGGCTGACGCTCCCGACTTCGGCAGCGGCGAGATCGACTACGCCCTCGGCCTGATCGCCAGCAAGGAGTTCGAGGGCTGGGACGCGGACCTGGGAGCGGTCTACTCCTGGATCGGCAGCTCACCAGGGCTCGAGGCGAAGAACGTCCTCGAGCTGTCCCTCGGCGCCGAGGTCGAGCTCAGCGAAACCTTCGCCCTGATCGGCGAAGGCGTCTACAGCATCGGCGGGGACAGCACCTTCCGCCGCGGCGGCGGCCTCGGCGGTGGGCTTGCCGAGAGCGGCGGAGGCTTCGAATACGCGGTCGGCTTCGGTATCCAGCTGAGCGACTCGCTCAAGGCCGAGACCGGCGTCGGCATCCAGGCGGACGGAGCCTGGCAGGGCATCGTTTACTTGGAGTGGGACTTCAGCGGGGAGGGCTGAGTCAGCGCTGGCGGCTGCGGAGGGCGAGTTCCGGGCGATCCCAGGCGCCCCTCCCTCCGACCTCCTCGGGAAGGACCCCCGATCTCAAGCCGGGGATGGATTCCCCGGGCTTTGGCCGGCTCGCGCAGGAGCCCGGGCGGATCCGCTGCCTTCTCCTCTCGTTCTCATCTTCCCGGCCTATCCTCGGCCCGCCCCCGCGACCCTCACCCACCCAGCCCGATGCACCTCCTGCTCGTCGAGGATTCCCCGCGCATGGCCCGGACCCTGCGCCGCGCCCTGGAGGAGGAGGGCTACGTCGTGTCCCTCGCGACCGACGGGCACCGCGCCCTCGAACTCGGTCGCAGCCAGCCCTTCGAGGCGATCCTGCTCGACCTCGGCCTGCCCGGCCTCGACGGCATGGAGGTCCTAGCCCGCCTGCGTCTCAGCTCCGACGTCCCGGTGCTCATCCTCACTGCGAGGGACGACCTGAACGACCGCGTCCACGGCCTCGACGCTGGGGCCGACGACTACCTGGTGAAGCCCTTCGCCCTCGAGGAATTCCTCGCCCGGGTGCGGGCGTTGGTGCGGCGCGCCACCGACCGGCGCCAGCCGCTGCTGGAGTACGAGGACCTCCGCCTCGACCCGGTGGTCGGCCTCGCCCGCCGTGGCGGCCGCCTGCTCGACTGCTCGGCGCGCGAGTACGCGCTGCTCCACACCTTCCTGCAGCACCCGGGCGAGGTCCTGAGCAAGGCCCGCCTCTACCACGCCGTCTGGGGCAGCGACTTCGACGGCCGCTCCAACGTCCTCGAGGTCTACGTGCGCTACCTACGGGCCAAGCTCGAGGCGGCCGGCGAGAAGCGGCTGATCCAGACCGTGAGAGGGCGCGGCTACATCCTCGGCGAGGTGGTTTGAAGCCCGGCTCCCGCGCCTCGCTCGGCTCGCGCCTGCTGACCGGCCAGCTCCTGATCCTGGTCCTGGTCTTCGCCGGCGTCGCGCTGGCGGTCCACGTCAGCCTGGAGAAGGCGCTGCTGGCCCAGGTCGAGGGCCGCGTGCTGGCCCGCCTCTCCTGGCTCGAATCCGGGCTTGAATTCGACAAGGGCGTGCTGGAATTCGACCCCAAGCGAGACGCCACCGACGCCGCCAGCTCCTGGGAAGTCCGCCTCGCCGGCGTCGGGCGCCTGTGGGCTTCAGACCAGGCCGCCGGCGCGGGTCCGGTCTTGTCCCGGCAGTCCGAGCTGGTCATGCGGGAGGGTCCGACCGGCGAGTTGAAGCTGGTCGCCATGCAGGTCGACGACGAGGGGGACACTCCCGCGATGCCCCCGCTCTACCGAGTCGATTCGCCGGCCGCCGGGCTCGTGCTGCAGGTGGAGGCCTCCGAGAGCACCGAGGCGGTGCGCTCCCACCTCGCCGGACTGCGGCTGCGGATCGCCGGCACTGGCCTGCTGGGGTTGTTCCTGCTGGCGATCGGGTTCTGGGCCTACGTGCGGGCCTCGGTGAAGCCGCTCGAGGACGTCGCCGCTGCGGTCGGCGGCGTCGACTTCGACCGCCTCGACGAGCGCCTGGAGGACGCCCCCGGGCCCTCCGAGGTAGCGGGCATCCGGGCGGCGGTGAATCACATGCTGGACCGGCTGGAGGAGGGGTCGCACTACCAGGCCCGCTTCGCCGCCCTGGCCTCGCACGAGCTGCGGACCCCGCTGGCCGGGATCCGGCTCGAGGCGGAGCTGGCCTTGCGCCGGAACCGCGGCGAGCAGGACTGCCGGGAGGCTCTCGGCGGGATCCTGGAGGAGACCCGGCGGCTGGAGGAATTGGTCCAAGGCCTGCTCCTGCTTGCCCGCCACCGCCATCCGGCGGGCTGCGTCGACGGCTGCCTCGAGCTCGATGACCTGCTCGAGGAGTCGAAGGATGCGGCCCCCGGCCGGGTGATGGAGTCCGACGCCCCGACCGGCGGAGTCCTGCTGCGCGGCGACCTGGAGCTGCTGGCGATGGCGCTGCGGAACCTGCTGCGAAACGCGGTCCTGCACGGCCGGACCGCCGCCCCGCGCGTCCGCGTGGAACTTCTCGCCGACCACGTCGACCTCCTGGTCGCGGACGACGGGCCGGGTTTCCTTGTGGATCCTCAGGGCGCATGGGCGGCCCCGCGCGAGCCTGGCACGGCTTCCCCCCATTCCACTCCAGGCCTCGGCCTCGGCCTCGCGCGGCGCGCCGCCGAGGCCTGCGGCGCCGAACTCGTGGTCCTCGCGGCCGACCCGGATCATCCAGGCGCGGTGGTCCGGCTCCGGCTGGCGCGGGTGATGGAGGACGGGGCTCCGGAGGATTGAATGCACGAGCCCGCCCTGGCTGCCTCCACCGCCCATTCCCATCCCGCTTTTGCCCGGATTCAGGCTACTCGTAACTAAACTTCCCCAGGATGTCGCCCGAACCTCAGCCCTTCCGCGCCCAGGACCCCAGCCTGAGCCAGCCTGAACGCGTCTTCTTGAAGCGGGGCAGCCTCGGCGCCCTGCTCTACCTGCCGGGCTTCCTGGTGGCGCTGTTCTCCCCCGGCCTGGGGGCGCCTGGCTCGGTGGTCGGACTGCTGCTCTCGATCCTGGGCGGGACCCTGGTCGTCGCGGGGGTCGCCTGGAGGTCCTACTGCAGCTTCTTCATCGGCGGCCGCAAGTCGGTCGACCTGGTGGCGATCGGTCCCTACTCCTGCTGCCGCCATCCGCTCTACTTCGGCTCCTTCCTGATCGGCGCCGGGTCGTCGGTGATGCTCCAGAGCCTGACCGGGCTGGTCCTGTTCGCGGTGGCCTTCCTGTTCCTCTACCGCTTCGTCATCCAGGAGGAGGAGTCCGTGCTGGAGAAGAACCACGGCATCGAGTACCTGCGCTTCAAGGAGCGGGTGCCGAGGCTGATCTTCCCGACCCGGTTCCCGGTGGTCGAAGGTCGTTACCTGATGATCGACCTGAAGGCCCAGGCCAACCAGTTCAAGCGCTCCCTCACCACCCTGGGCCTGGTCCCCTTGCTGGCGTTGCTGCTCTACTGGCGCGGGACGGGCCTGATCCCGGTCCTGTTCGACCTGCCCTGACCCTGCCGGCGCAAGTTGGCGCAGCGGATTCCGAACAAGGGCGGCCATGCATCGCCTCCTCGCCCGACCGGTCCATCGCCTCCGCCGCTTCCCCTGGCGACGCCTGCTGGCGATCCCCGCCCTCGGAGCGGGTGTCTTCGCCCAGATCGGCTTCGCCGCCAGCTTCGAGCTCGGATCCGGCCCCAGCGCCGGGGCCTGGAAGCTCGGCTACGGGGTCGCCGCCGCCTGCTGCTTCTTCCTGGCCGGCAAGCTGGCCGCCAGGCGCCCGGTGAAGCTGACCCTCTCCTGAAGCCCCTCCGCGGCGGCTTCAGCCGCCCGATCCGGTCAGCTCCGACAGGAGCTGCTGGAACAGCGGATCGCCGGGCCGGCGCAGGAGCCCCTCCTGGAGCTGCTGGAGCGCTTCCTGCTCGGAGCCGCGCTCGATCAGGGCGACCGCCAGGATGTAGCGGTAGCGCGGCTGGTCCGGGGCGTGGTCGACCGCCCGCCGGAGCCAATCCACGGCCTCGTCCTTGTCGCCCCGGCGCACCAGCAACAGGCCGAGGGAGTGGTGGGCCGCCGCCGCGTCCGGCACCCGCTGGATGACCGCGCGGAGGATGGTCTCGCCCTCGTCATCCCGCTCCAACTCGCGCAGGAGGTCGGCGAGGTTGACCGCCGTGAGGACGTGGGAGGGGTCGAGCAGGGGGCGGGGGGGTCCCCCCCGCGGGGGGGGTGGGGGGGGGTGGGGGGGGGGGGGGGGCCGGCCGGGGGGGGGGGGGGCGCCGGCGGGGTGGTCGCCGACCGCCAGCGACGCTTCGACCTCCTGCTGCGCCCGCTGCCACACCTGGCGCCAGTGATCGGGGAGCTGCATCGACGGTAGCCCGGCCGTCAGGCGGGCGGCGTCGATGCGCACCGCCCGCACCGGGTCGTCGAGCAGCGGGAAGGCCAGGCCGGCCACCACCTGCTGATCTGCGTCGCCGAGGGCCAGCAGCGCGGCCATCCGCACCAGCGGCTCGGGATCCTGGAGGAGGGCTTGCAGGAGCTGCGATTGCTCCGGCCCGGGCAGGTCGCGCAGCATGGCCGCTGCGGTGGCGCGGGCGATGGCCGGGAATTCAGGGTTCGAGGCCAGCCCGCCCAGGCGGGTCAGGGCGTCGGGACCGCCGCGACGGCCGGCGGCGAGGGCTTCCGCGTAGTGCGGCTTGCGCCAGCCCTCGCCGTACCACTGGTCCATCTTCTCGGCCGCCCATCCCGCGCCTTCCTTCGGGTGGCAGCGGGTGCAGGCGTTGGGGGCGCCGGTGGAGAGGCTCAGGTCCGGCCGCGGCACGCGGATCGAATGGTCCCGGCGCGGGTCCACCACCATGTAGGTGGTCTCCGGCATGTGGCACTCGACGCAGCTGGCGCCCTCCTTGGCCGGGTCGTGGAAGTGGTGCTCGCGGGTCTGGAACGGGGTGGGGGAGTGGCAGCCGCTGCAGACCGCGTCGCCGCTGGAGCGGAGCTTCAGCGAGTGGGAGTCGTGGCAGTCAGAGCAGGTGACGCCGGCGGCGTACATCCTGCTCTGGACGAAGGAGCCCCACACGTAGACCTCGTCCCGGATCTGGCCGTCGGCGTGGTAGAGGCCCTCGTCGAGCAGCGCCGGGCGGTGGGTGTCGAGGAAGGGCCGGCCGACCTGGTAGTCGGCGATCTGGCTGCGGCGCGAGTGGCAGCGGGCGCACATCTCGATGTCCCGGTCGCGCTCGCGCGGCGGCCGCCGGTCGGCGGTCACCGCCCCCTCGGCGAAGCCCCAGAAACCGCGGTCAGAGTCGCCCAGCGGTACCGCCATCCGGGCGTCCTCGCCCGGCCGCAGCGGTCCGTCGCCGCGCCGCTCGGCCCAGGCCCGGTGCACGCTGCCGGGGCCGTGGCAGGCCCCCCAGGAGACGGCGATGTCCTCCCAGGTGGTGGCCAAGCCGCCGGTGGCGACGGCGAAGCCCTTCCCCCAGTCCGTC
>JACNJP010000367.1 GCA_014382465.1 Planctomycetota bacterium | reverse complement strand
ATCGCGCGGGTCAGGCCGAAGCCGGGCGCCAGCGCGACCATGTCCGGCCGCGGCGTCGGCCCCGACTTGCCGTAGGCGATCATGTGCTCCGAGAGGATCGACGCGCCGGCCGAGGTGCCCCCCACCGTGAGCCCGTCCTGTTCGTTGCGACGCCGCAGCAGCTCGGCCACCGCGGTGCCGCCGATCATGGTCGACAGGCGCAGCTGGTTGCCGCCGGTGATGAAGACCCCGGTGGCCTCGCGCAGGACCTGCAGCCAGTCCTGGCGGTCGCAGTCGGCGCGCCTCTCGAAGGGCAGGGAGTCGGCCCGGGAGGCGCCCAGGTCCGAGAACAGCTCGACGTAGCGCGGGCCGGTGTCGGCGAGCTTGGAGGCCGACGGGATGACCGCGATCCGCGCCGCCGCGCCGCCGCAGATGTCGACGAAGCGCCGCAGGATCGTGCGGTCCCGGATCTTGTTCTCCGCGCCGCCGATGGGAAAGAGGAAGCCGCGAGTCATGGGGAGGGCGGGTGCGGGAAGTGGCCCCTCGAGGAGGGTCGGGAGCCTTCGGCGACCCGGAAGCATAACTTCGCTCGGCAGCCCCGGGGGCGGCGGCGGGCTACTCGAAGGGTCCGCGGCGCAGCAGGACGCCATCGCGCAGCAGCCACTCGCCGCCCGCCATCACCGAGCGGGCCCGGCCTTCGGCGCCGAGGACCACCAAGTCGGCGTCGCTCCCGGGAGCGATGCGGCCCTTGCGCGGCAGGCGCAGGTGGTCGGCGACGTTCGAGGTGAACGCCGGCAACGCCGCCTCGAGCGCCAAGCCAAGGGCCTCCGCCCTGCTGAGGGTCTCCAGCAGCGCCGCGCTCTGCCCGACCTCCATCGAGACCATCCGCCCCTGCTCGTCGAAGACCGGCAGGCAGCCGCCGCCGTCGCTGCTGACCGAGACCCGTCTGGCGGGCAGGCCGCTGCCGAGAAACCGCTGGAGCGCCACCTCCGCGGGGAAGCCGTCCTCGTCCTCGGCGACCGGGAAGGCCGTCAGGTCCACGTGGCAGCCGCGCGCCGCCAGCCCCAGGGCCTCCTCGAACAACGCGGCGCGGCGGTTGACGTGCGTCGGGTGGTAGACCCGCGCCGGGATCTCGCCGGTCTCGAGGGCGGCGGCCACCAGCCCGAGGCCGCGCGCGCCGTCGCCGAGGTGCAGGTGCAGCACCCCCGCCTTGCGGGCCAACAGGCCGGCGAGGTGGCATTCGGCGGCGGCCTTGAGCAGCTCCTCCAAGGTCGGCTGGCTGGAGCGGTGGTCGGAGAGCGCGATCTCGCCGGCGCCGATGACCAGGTCCAGGTGGACGATGTCGCCGCGCAAGCTGCCGGTGAGCGTGGTCGGCGGCAGGTGGTAGCCGCCGGTCCAGCACCAGGCCGAGATGCCGGACTCGCGCAGCGCGCGCGCGGCGGCGAGCAGCTCGCCGGTGGAGCGGGTGACGTCGTCCGTTCCCAGCAGGCCGACCACCGAGGTCACACCGGCGCCGATGAACTGGCTCGGCAGCGGCGCCGGCACCTTGGTCGCCGCGCCGTCCTCGCCGCCGCCGCCGCTGATGTGGGCGTGGCAGTCCACCAGGCCGGGGATCAGGCGCCGGCCCTCGAGGTCGATGCGCTCCACCGCAAGCGCCGCCGAGCCCGCCGCCGCCGCGGACCCCGCCGGCCCGACGGCGAGGACCCGCCCGCCTCCGATCCAGACAGCGCTGAGGCCGCGCTCCTCGGGAGCGTAGAGTTCGGCGTTGTCGAGCAGGGTCAGCACGGCGCGGATTGTAGGCCCACCCGGAGCGGGCGGGACCGGCCGCCGCGCGGGCTATCCTCTGCGCGGGGAGCCGTGCTTCCCCTGCCCCTCCCCTCCATGCCCGCGCCGCTACCCGTCCAGGTCCGCTTCGCCCGTCCCGGCGATCTTCCGCCCCCCGACTCCCTCGAAGGCCGCGTGGCGGTGCTGGACCTCGCCTTCGACGGCCGCGCGCCGGACCAGACCAAGCGCTGGATCCAGGCGCTCGGCCCGCGGCTCACGGCCTGGATCGACCACCACGAGCAGGAGGTCTGGGCCGAGTTCCGAGACGACCCGCGCTTCGTCCTCGTGCCCCGGGCCGAGGCGCCGGCCTGCCCGCCGCTGATCACCGCCGAGCGCGTGACCCGCCTCGGCCCCGCCGACACCCTGCTGTGCCACGGCGACCTCGACGGCGTCCTCGCCGCCGCCAAGTGGACCCTGCTGCAGATGGGGCTGGCCTGTCCCGCCTGGCTGGACGGCGACAGCGTCGCCGCCGACTCCCGCGTCGGCGAGCTCAGCCCGCGCGGCGCCCGGCTGGACTCCGCCCTGCGCGCCGGCAGCCGCGGCAACCGCATCCGCCTGACGATCCTCCGCTCGGTGCTGGCGGAGGGGCAAGGCCGGCCCGAGAGCGGCAAGGACCAGCGCGACCTGGACGCGGCCGCAGCCGACCACGGCGTCATCCGCCTGCGCACCCTGGCGCTGGCCCGCGAGGCGACGCAGCTCGAGGACATCCCGGAGGACGCGGTGCTGGTGGACCTGAGCCGGGAGTCCGGGCCGATCGACCTGACCGAACTGCTGCTCACGCTCCAGCGCGAGCACGACTGGGTCGTGATCCTCGCCCGCGGCCGCGGCGGCGGCCGCAAGGTGGTGGTCGGCACCGATCCTCTGCGCAGCGGGCTCGACCTCCGGCGCGAACTCGGCGTCGAGGGCTTCGCCCCGTTCCGGGTCCACGCGCCCGAGGACGCCCTGGTGGAGCGGCTGCCGGCCAAGGCCTTGCTGGCGGCGCTCCGCGATCCTGCCCGTTGAACGAGGCGCTCTAGGGACAGCCCTGGTCCGCCAGGGCCAGGTTCAGCGCGTGGTAGAGCGCGGTGTTCGAAGCGAGGGTCAGCGGCAGCAGGTGGTCGCGGGTGTCGCGCAGGTAGGCCTCGCGGCGCGCCGGCGGCACGGTGTCACCGAGGCTGCGGATGTTGTCGAGCCGGTCGGCGGTCCGCAGGAGCTGCGGGTCGCGGCCCTCCCAGGCCAGGTGCTGGAAGTGGGCGACGTCGCGGGCGCTCTTGTCCTGGCCGTCCTGGTAGGGCTCCAAGGTGAGGATCCGCACCAGGTCGGCGACCTTCGAGCCGAACTCCTCGAGCAGGTCGTCGCAGCTGGCGTCGGTGTCCTCCACCACGTCGTGGAGCACCGCGGCACACAACATATTGGGGTCCTGGACTCCCGCGACCTCGAGGAGGAGCAGAGCGGTGCGGAGCGGATGGCCGACGAAATCGCTGCCGTCCTTGCGCTGCTGGCCGCGGTGCTTGTCCCGAGCCACGGCAACGGCCTTGTGGACCGGCGGCCAGGTGCCGTCGCCGACCTTGTCGATCAGGCGCCGCTCGAGCTGGTCCGGGCTGAGGTGGTACAGGTCTTCCATGATCGGGCTGGTCTCGGTCTGGCTCGCTCTCAGGACTTGTTCAGGACTCGGGCGGTCCCGTCGGGGCGCCCCTCGACCAGGACATGGCACAGGTCCAGGAACAGGCCGATCTCCACCACGCCGGGGATCTGGGACAGCCCGGCGTGAAGCACCCGGGGGCGCTCGATGCCGTCGGGGAACTTGCAGTCCAGGATGTAGTTCCCGTTGTCGGTGAGGAAAGGGCTGCCGTCCTCCGTCGTGCGCAGGAAGGGCTGGCAGGGGCCGGCGGCGGCCACCTCCCGGCGGGTCACGGCGTGGCCGAAAGGCAGGATCTCCACCGGCAGGAGGAAGGTGGTGCCAAGCCGCTCGACCCGCTTGCCCTCGCCGACGACGATGACCACCTGCCGCGCGGCGCGGGCGACGATCTTCTCCCGCAGCAGCGCCCCTCCCCCTCCCTTGATGAGGCAGAACTCCGGGTCGACCTCGTCGGCGCCGTCGACGACCAGGTCCAACTCCGGGGTCTGCTCCAGGTCGGTCAGCCCGATTCCCAGCTCGCGGGCCTTGGCGGCGGTCGCCTCGCTGGTCGGAACTCCTTTTACTACAAGATCTTCCGCGCGAATCCGGAGGGCCAGGGCGTCGAGGAAGAAGGCCACCGTGGAACCGGTTCCCAGCCCGAGGGCCATGCCGTCCCGGACCAGGGTGGCAGCGTGGTTCCCGGCGGCCTGCTTGGCGGACATGGCGGTCTGCATGGCCGGCCATCCTAACTTTTCCGGCATTTCCCCCCTAGTCAAGGGTTCCGGGGTAGGCTATGAATTGTCGACGCTCCTGACACTCAGTCTCAACAAGATGCCCCGCCGAACCCTCGCCGACCTGTCCCGCCACGAGCGGGCCACCGTGCTGTCCGTCCTCGACGACGGCCCCGCGGCGGACCGCCTGCGCGAGCTCGGCCTGTGCCGCGGCACCGAGGTCGTCTTCGACCGCCAGGCCCCCTTCGGCGGACCGATCATCTTCAAGCTGCGGGGCTACCGGCTCTGCCTGCGGCCCTCCGAGGCCCGCCGGGTCGCCGTCGAAGCCAGCGCCGATTAGGGCCGTGCCCGCTCCTGAAGCGCGCCGGGCGCGCCGGATCGCGCTGCTGGGCAGTCCGAATTCCGGCAAGACCACCCTCTTCAACGCCCTCACGGGCCTGCGCGCCAAGACCGGCAACTACCCCGGGGTCACCGTCGACCGCCGCCACGGCCTTGCCGCCACCCCCGAGGGGCCGGTCGAGGTCATCGACCTGCCCGGCACCTACAGCCTCCAGGCGATCTCCGAGGACGAGGCGGTCTCGGTCCGGGTCCTGCGCGGCGAGATGGCCGGCGAGCCGCAGCCGGACGGCATCGTCGTCGTGGCCGACGCCACCACCTTGCAGCGGTCCCTGCCGCTGCTCGCCGAGGCGATGCAGTTCGGGCTGCCGACCTGCCTGGCGCTCACCATGGTGGACGAGCTGAAGGCCCGCGGCGGCGAGATCGACCTGTTCGCGCTGCGGCGGGAACTCGGGATCCCGGTGCTCGGGGTGGTCGGCCACAAGGGCATCGGCGTCGCCGACCTGCGCGACCGCCTCGGCGAGCCGGGGAACTGGGAGCAGCCGCCCCTGGCTCCCGCCGTCGACACCCAGGACCGCTTCGCCTGGGCCGACAAGGTGCTCTCGCTTGCGACCCGGTCCCAGCCCCAGGACAGCGCCCTGACCCAGCGGCTGGACTCGGTGCTGCTGCACCCGGTCGGCGGCGCCGTGGTCTTCCTCGCCTTCGTGGTGCTGTTCTTCCAGTCGATCTTCAGCTGGGCGGCGCCGGCGATGGACTTCCTCAGCGGCGGGGTGGAGGGGCTCGCCGACTGGCTCGCGATCTCGTTGGCGCCGGGCTGGCTGGCCTCGCTGCTGGTCGACGGCGTGGTCCGCGGCGTCGGCGCGGTGGTGGTCTTCCTGCCGCAGATCGCGCTGCTGTTCACGTTGATCTTCTTCTTCGAAGCCTGCGGCTACATGGCGCGGGCCGCCTTCCTGATGGACCGCCTGATGGGCTGGGTCGGCCTCGAGGGGCGCTGCTTCATCGCGCTCCTGTCGAGCTACGCCTGCGCCGTGCCCGGCATCCTGGCGACCCGCACCATCCCGTCGCCGCGCGACCGGCTGGCGACCATCCTGGTGGCGCCGCTCACCACCTGCTCGGCGCGGCTGCCGGTCTACGCGCTGCTGGTGACGGCCTTCGTGCCCGACGACCCGGTGCTCGGGCCGCTGAGACTGCCGGGCCTGGCCCTGTTCGCCCTCTACCTGCTCGGGGCCGCCTCGGCGCTGGTGTTCGCGGCGATCTTCAAGCGGGGCCTGCTGCGGGGCGCCGCGCTGCCCTTCTACCTCGAGCTGCCGCCGTACCGGTTTCCCTCGATCCAGACCGTCGCGGTCCAGGTCTGGCAGCGGCTCAAGATGTTCCTGCGCCGCGCCGGCACCGTGATCCTGGCCGCGTCGGTGATCCTCTGGGCCCTGCTCAACTTCCCTCGGGTGGAGGCCGCGCCAGGCGTCAGCGCCTCGCAGCTCGGGCAGCAGCAGATCGAGCAGAGCTACGCCGCCGACATCGGCCGCGCCATCGAGCCGGTGATCGCCCCGATGGGCTGGGACTGGCGGATCGGCATCGGCCTGGTCGGATCGATCGCCGCCCGCGAGGTGATCGTCTCGACCATGGCGCAGGTCTACGCCTACGAGGGCGGCGACGAGGACACCGCCGGCTTCGCCGAGCTCCTGCGGCGGCCCGACCCCGAGACCGGCGTGGCGCCGCTCGACCTGGCAGGCGCCCTGGCCCTGCTGGTGTTCTTCGTCTACGCCCTTCAGTGCATCAGCACCATCGCCGTCATCCGCCGCGAGGCCGGCGGCTGGCGCTACGCCGTGTTCGCCGTCGCCTACCAGACCGGCTTCGCCTTCCTCGCGGCGTGGCTGACCCACGCCATCGTGGCGGGCTGACCGCGGCGGCTAGATGTCGAGGTTGCTGACCTCGAGGGCGTTCTCCTCGATGTAGCGGCGCCGCGGCTCGGTCTCGTCGCCCATCAGCATGCTGAAGATGCGGTCGGCCTCGTAGCTGTCCTCGAGGACGATGCGCTTCAGGCTGCGCTTGGCCGGGTCCATGGTCGATTCCCAGAGCTGGTCCGGGTTCATCTCGCCCAGGCCCTTGTAGCGCTGCACCTCGATCTGCTTCTGGCCGAGCTCGCGCAGCGCGTTGAGCAGCTCCAGCGGGGACGCGGCCTGGTGCTGGTCCTTGCCGTGGCTGGCGCGGAAGCCGCCGGCCCAGGCCGCCGGGTCGACCGGGATGCCCGCGGCGCCGGTCCGCTCTACCGCCGCCGCGACCTCGTCGCGCTCGTGGAAGGCGAAGGCGAGGTAATCGGCCTCGTCGCGCGGCACCGCGGCGTCAGGGCCGACCCACACCTTGGCGTCGGCGTGCCCGGAGAGGAACGCGTCGCGGTCGACGTCGCTCCAGAACCACCGCAGCTCGCCGTCCTCGGCGCGCTGGACCAGGTGCAGCGGCAGGCCGCCGCCGTCCGTCCCGGCCGACAGGTATTCGTTGGCGCCCACGCCCTTGCGGCCGGCCCGGAAGCCGTTCAGCGCCAGCTCAAGGCCCTCGAGCGCCCGCACCGCCTGCTGCAGCGCCTCGCCCTCGAGCACCTGGCCGTCGGGCAGCGCCACCTGCGCGCCGTCGAGCCCGACCACCAGCAGCGAGTGGCGCATCTCCTCGTCGTCCTGGATGTAGCGGCCGGCCTTGGCGCCCTTCTTCTTCAGCAGGTAGAGCGGCGGCTGGGCGACGTAGACGCGGCCCGCCTCGATCAGCGGCTTCATCTGCCGGAACAGGAAGGTCAGGATCAGCGTGCGGATGTGCGAGCCGTCGACGTCCGCGTCGGTCATGATGATGACCTTGCCGTAGCGCGACTTCTCGGGGTCGAACTCCTCCCCCACGCCGGCGCCGATCGCCTGGATCATCGTCTGCAATTCCTGGTTGGCGAACACCCGGTTGGCGGTGTTCTTCTCGACGTTGATGATCTTGCCCTTGAGCGGCAGGATGGCCTGGAAGCGCCGGTCGCGGCCGGTCTTGGCCGAGCCGCCCGCGGAGTCGCCCTCGACGATGTAGAGCTCGGTCTCGTCGCGGTCGCGCGACTGGCAGTCGGCCAGCTTGCCGGGCAGCGAGCCGCTCGACAGCACCCCCTTGCGCCGCACCAGGTCGCGCTGCTTGCGCGCCGCCTCGCGGGCGTCGCGCGCCAGCAGCGCCTTGCGCAGGATCGAGCGGGCCGCCTCGGGGTGCCGGTCGAGGAAGTCGCCGAGGCACTCGTTGACCACCGCCTCGACGATCGACGCCGCCTCGCGCGAGCCGAGCTTGCCCTTGGTCTGCCCCTCGAACTGCGGGTCGGGGATCTTGACCGAGATGACCGCGTAGAGCCCGGCCTTGTAGTCGTCGCCGCTGGGCGCGTCGCCCTTCTTGAGCAGGTCGGACTGCTTCAGCCAGCTGTTGAGCGTGCGCGTCAGGCCGGAGCGGAAGCCCGACAGGTGGGTGCCGCCGTCGGCGGTGCGGATGTTGTTGGCGAACGAGAACACCCCCTCGTGCCAGTCGTTGGTGTAGCGCAGCGCGATCTCGACGCCGTAGTTCTTGCCCTCCCACTCGGTGTCGCGCTCGAAGCGCACAACCTCGGTGATCGCCTCCTTGCCCTCGGTGAGGTCCTGGATGTAGGCGACCAGGCCCTCGGGGAAGTGGAAGGTCTCCTTCTTGCCGCTGCGCTCGTCCTCGAGCAGGATCCTCAGCCCGGTGCTTCCCATCAGGTAGGCCATCTCGCGCAGCCGGTTGCGCACCACGTCCCAGTCGAAGCTGTCGTGCTGGAACACCTCGCGGTCGGGGCGGAAGCACACCCGCGTCCCCTTGCGCTCGGTCGAGCCGGTGATCTTCAGCTCGGACTTGGTCTTGCCGCGCGAGAAGGCGATGTGGTTGACCTTGCCGTCCTTGAAGACCTCGACCTCGGTCCACTCCGAGAGCGCGTTGACCACCGAGATGCCGACGCCGTGCAGGCCGCCCGAGACGGCGTAGGCCTTGCCGTCGAACTTGCCGCCGGCGTGCAGCTTGGTCATCACCAGCTCGACCGCCGGCATGCCCTCCTCAGGGTGCATGTCGACCGGGATGCCGCGGCCGTTGTCGGTGACGGTCGCCGAGCCGTCCTCGTTGAGGGTCACGTGGACGGTGTCGCAGTGGCCCGCCAGGGCCTCGTCGACCGAGTTGTCGACGATCTCCCACAGCAGGTGGTGGAAGCCGGCGAAGTCGGTGTCGCCGATGTACATCGCCGGGCGCCTCCGCACGCCCTCCAGGTCCTTCAGGTACTGGATCGACTGCGAGTCGTATTTCTGCTCTTGCTTGTCGCTCATGGCGTGTCCGCGCTCAGGCGCGCCGGAACTCGACCTTCTGCACCAGGCAGTGCGGGCCTTCCCCGCCGGTCAGCTCGTGGTTGAGGAGCCGG
>JACNJP010000228.1 GCA_014382465.1 Planctomycetota bacterium | reverse complement strand
GCGTAGATGCTCCCCTGGGGTGACAACTCGGCTTGAAGTTGAGACCACGACCTCGCCGAAGTCTTGAGCTCGACGACCTCGGGACCGTCTGCGCCCTGGATCACGAAGTCGATCACGCCAGCGAGCATCAGCCCCTCCCCGAGATCCAGCTCGAACTCCTTCTCCACGGCCAGGAGGTTGTCCACCGGACCATGCTCGAAGTATGCCTTGATGAGGCCCTCCCCGACCAGCGCGGCCTTCAACACGACTTGCGATGGAGCGGCCGAAGAGACTCGAACTCTCGACATTCAGCTTGGGAAGCTGACGCTCTACCAACTGAGCTACGGCCGCTCGCCGGGGCGAGATTGTAGCGGCGCCTGGCGCT
The DNA here is from genome assembly GCA_014382465.1 of Planctomycetota bacterium. GTDB lineage: Bacteria > Planctomycetota > UBA1135 > UBA1135 > UBA1135 > J029. Next base: position 8,537 of record JACNJP010000228.1, on the reverse strand, counting down.
ACTGGATCACCTCGGCCAGCGGATTCGTCAGCATGCCGAGGGTCTGGTTCAGGGCGTGCAGCCACACGCTCCGGCCCGCCCCAGCCGGCGGCACCGGCGCGGTCAGTGCGGCCTTGCCCTGCGGGTCGGCGGTCAGCGCCGGCAGGGGGACGTAGGGCGGGGTCAGGAAGACCGGGCCGAAGGGGCTGTTGATCGGGCCGCCGCCGAAGACGGAGTAGCCGACCAGGACGGCGTCGCCCGGGTCGTTGCCCGTGACCTCGATCGTGGTCAGGGCGCCCGCGACGAGGTTGCTGATGCTCAGCAGCAGGTCCCGGGGCGGGTGGTGGTAGCCCAGGTCGACCAGGCCGGTGTCGGAGAAGCCGTCGGTCCGGGTGCTGCCGCCGGGCGCGACGGCCGGGTCGCCGGCGTCGATGCAGGGGCTGTCGGCAGGCTGGCCGGCGGCCAGGTGGCTGAGATAGGCGTCGCCGTTCGGCCCGGCCGCGAACAGGGCGTCGTCGTCGATGCAGCCGGTGCCGAACCAGAACTTGAGCTGGTCACCCTGGCACAGGGAGTACTCCGCCAGCACCCCGGTCGCCCCGGTCATGCCGGTGCGCTCGATGTTGCTCGGCGTGTTGTCCTGGAGGATGCAGCCGTTCAGGTAGAGGAAGGAGCCGCTGTTCCAGACCTGGATGGCGCCGCCCTGCCCGGCGGCGACGTTGTTGCGGATCGTGCACTGCTCGAACACCGGCGTCGAGTCGAAGATCACGACCCCGGCGCCGTGGTAGTGGGTGGTCGTGTTGTGCTGGATCAGGCAGTTCCGGACCAGCGAGGAGGAGCCGCCGGCGATGTTCATGCCGCCGCCGCCCCCGTCGCCGATGTTGTACTCGATCACGCAGTTCTGGATCGTCGGCGAGGAGGCGTTGCCGTTGAGGTCGGCCAGGACGGCGACGCCGCCGCCGTCCCACTTCTTGCCGTTGGTGATCGTGAAGCCGTCCAGGACGGCGGCCGGGCTCTCGCCCGAGTGGAACTCGACCACCGAATTCGAGGACATGCCGTCGATCGTGGTCCGGGCGGCGCCCTCCTCGCTCGTCAGCAGGACGTCCTTGCCGAGGAAGTCGATCCCGGCCTCGTAGTAGGTCCCCGCCCGCACGATGATCGTGTCGCCGGACGTGACCGCGTAGAGCGCGTCCTGGATCGTCGGGTGGTGGTCCGGGACGTAGACCGTGGACTGCGGGCAGAGCAGCGGGAGCGGGAGGAGCAGGGAGGCGAGCATCGGTCCGTCAGGGGCTCAGGAAGGAAGGGGAGGATCCGGATTCAAGGTAGCACCCGGAATCGCGGATCCGGGCGCAAATCCACGCTTCCGGGCCGAACGGGCCGGACCGGGCGAACGGGGCGAACGGGGCGCCGGATCCGCCGGTCAGGGACCGACCCTCTCCAGGATCCAACCGGCCATCTTCTCCAGCACCTCCGGCGCGAACGTCTCCTCGATCTTGCCGTACTCGGTCACGAGCCCGGTCTCGGCGTGCTGGAAGAGGTGGTTGAGTCCCGGCAGGTCCACGGTCTCGAAGTCCTCGTTGCCGCCCTTCGCCAAGGCCGCGGCGATCGCCTCCAGGTTCGCCTGCCACGGCACCTGCAGGTCGAGGCGGCCGTTCATCGCCAGCACCGGGCACTTCACCATTCGCAGGGTCGGCGCCGGGTCGTAGTCGAGGAAGAAGCGCATCCAGGCGTTGTCGAGCTGGCGGATCACGGCCTGCACCTGGTTCTCGCCCTGCTCGCCCTCGGCGATCTCGGGTTGATCGGCGATCAATTCGCGGAAGCGTGCGTGGCGCTGCTCCTGGTCCAGGTCCGGGTCCAGCAGGGCCTCGAAGAGCGCCCCCTGGAGCACACGGTTGCGCGCCAGGTCCTGCTCGGTGGCGCCGGAGACCCTCCCGATCAGCTCCGTCTGGTCGAGCAGGATCTTCGCGCCCACCTCGCCGGTGCCGGCGAGCATCACGAGGAAGGCCAGCTCCGGATCGGCGACGGCGACCAGCGGCGCGATGACGCCGCCCTCGCTGTGCCCGATCAAGCCGACGCGGCCGCCGTCGATCTCGGCGCGGCCGCGCAGGAAGGCCACGCCCGCGGCGACGTCGCCCGCGAAGTCCTTCGTGGTGGCGCCACCAGGCCCGGCGCCGCTGCCGCCGACGCCCCGGTCGTCCACCCGGAGCACCGCCACCCCCGCGCGGGTCAGGTGGTCGGCGATCACCAGGAAGGGCTGGTGCTGGAAGATCGACTCGTCGCGATCCTGCGCCCCGGAGCCGCTGATCAGCAGCGCGGCGGCGAAGGGGCCCTCCCCGGCCGGCAGCGTCAAGGTGCCGGCCAGGCGCACCGGCCCCGCCTCGTTGTCGTAGGCGACCTCCTCGACGCGGTACGGGTAGGGCGGCAGCGGCGTCTGCGGGCGACGGACCTCCGTGGCGCGCTCCACCGCGACGAACTCGATCGGCAGGACCACCCCGCTCTGCAGGAAGTCGCCGCTCAGCTCGCCCTGCTCGGTCAGGCGGCCGACGAAGCTGGCGCCGAGCGAGCCGATGGAGATCCGGAAGCCGCCGTCGGCCAGGGCGTCGCAACGGGTCACCGGGATGTCCCTGGCGCCCTGGTCGACGCTGTCCAGGAAGCCGCCGAGGCCGCCGGCTGCCCGCGGCTGCAAGCGGAAGGCCATGCGCAGCTCCACCGCGCCGATGGTGAGCGTGCCCTCCCAGGTGCCGGTGAGCTGCGCGACCCTCTCGCCGCTGAGCGGGGTGGGCGGCGGCACCCGCTTCAACACGAAGTCCTGGGTGGTGCCGCGCTGCCGCCACAGCCCGCGCAGCTCCCCCGAGGCCGGGTCGAGGCCGCCTTCGAAGACGCCGGCGGTCATCGCCAGCTCGATGCGCACGGCGCCGTCGGCGTCGACCTCGACCGAGCTCAGGGGAAGCCCCCAGACCTGCTGGTCCGGGCTGTCGACGGTGCCCGTCAAGGCACCGTCGGGGCCGAGTTCGATGTGGACGACCGTCGCGACCTCCTCGCCGACGTCGAGCGGCCCTTCCCAGCTCCCGACCAAGGCTTCGGAGACCTCCTGGGCGGCCGCCATCGGCGCGGCGAGGGCAAGGAGGGAGAGCAAGGCCGCCGCGCGGCCGAGGAGGGGGAGCCGGAGCATGCCGGAGTCTAGGCCCAGCGGGTGGTGGTCATTCAGGCCTTTTCCGCGCGCCGTCGAACGGCGCGCCCGCGCCCTCCACCGCTACCATGCGCGCCATGGTCACCGCCCGCGACTTCGATCTGATCCTGCAAGGGGCCACCGGCTTCACCGGCCGCCTCGCCGCCGCGGAGCTCGCCCGGCGGGCCCCGGCGGGCCTGCGCTGGGCGGTGGCCGGGCGGGACGATTCGCGGGTCGCCGAGCTGGCGGACCACCTCGGGGTGTCCGGCGTCGTCGCCGACGGCCTCGACGAGGCCGCCGTGGACCGGCTCGCCGCCCGCAGCCGCGTCGTCCTCTCCTGCGCCGGCCCCTTCTCGCGCTACGGCACGCCGCTGGTGGAGGCCTGCGTCCGCCACGGCACGCACTACGGCGACCTGACCGGCGAGATGCCCTGGATCCGGGAGCTCATCGACCAGCACCACGAGGCCTGCTCGGCGGCGGGCACCACGCTGGTCCCGACCAGCGGCTTCGACTGCGTGCCGACCGACCTGGCGGTCCAGGCGATGGCCGCGTCGCTGCCCGAGCCGGCCCCGATCACCGGCTTCTTCCAGGTCCGCGGCGGCCTCAACGGCGGCACCCTGGCCTCGGGCATGCACCTCTACGAGCGCTGGACGCCGGCCGACTTCGCCCACCCCTACCTGCTCGATCCCCAGCCGCGCGCGAGCCTGCGCGCCGCGCCGCCGCACCCCGGGCGCGGCTTCGTGTTCCCGGTGCCGGCGTTGAAGGGCTGGGGCGCCCCCTTCCTGATGTCGCCGGTCAACGAGCGCGTCACGCGGCGCTCGGCGGCGCTGTTGGCGGAGGACGGCCAGGGCTACGGCGACGGCTTCCGCTACGACGAGCACCTGCTGGTGGGCAGCCGCCTGCGGGCGCGGATGATGACCGGCGCCCTGGGCGTGGCCAACGGCCTGCTGACGCGCCCCGGCGGCCGCCGCCTGCTGCGCTTCTTCGGGCCGAAGCCCGGCAAGGGGCCGTCCGAGCGCAGCATCCGCGACGGCTTCGCGCGCCTGACGCTGGTGGCCGGCCCGCTCGAGCAGCCGGCCGCGGTGCGCCGCTGGAACTGGAACGGCGACCCGAGCAACCTCATCACGGTCCGCTGCCTGGTGCAGACCGGCCTGGCGCTGGCGGCCGGCGAGGCGCGCCGCGGCGGCGTGCTGACGCCGGCGACGGCGCTCGGGCCGCGGCTGCTCGAGCGGCTGACCGGGATCGGCGCGGTGGAAGAGGCCGTCACCGATTGAGCCCGGGGCCGTCGGCTCGGGGTGGCGGAATCGAATCGGGAGCTGCCGGACGACTACCCCGGCTTCCTGGAGGGGCTCAAGGACCGCATCCAGGCGGCGCGGTCGCGCGCGGTCGCGCGGGCCAACGCGGAGCTGGTGCGGCTCTACTGGGAGATCGGTCGAGCGATCCTGGAGAAGCAGGAGCGCGACGGCTGGGGCAGCGGCGTGATCCGCCGGCTGGCCGCCGACCTGCAGGCGGCCTTCCCCGGCTCGCGTGGGTTCTCCAGCCGTAACCTCTTGTACATGAGGCGGTTGGCGGCGAGCTGGGAGCCCGAGGCAATTGTGCAGCCAGTGGCTGCACAATTGAGTTGGAGGCATCATCAGGTCCTCCTCGACCGACTGTCAGGCCCGGATCTCCGCCAGTGGTACGCCGCCCTGGCCGGCCGCAACGGCTGGTCCAGCCGGGTCCTGGCCCACCAGATCCAGGCGCGGCTCCACGAACGCCTCGGCCAGGCCCAGACCAACTTCCCGGAGACCCTGCCGGCGGCCCAATCCGATCTGGCGCAGGACCTGCTCAAGGACCCCTACGTCTTCGACTTCCTCGGCCTCGGGCCGCGCCTGACCGAACGGGAGCTGGAATCGGCGCTGGTCGACCGGGTCCGCGACCTGCTGCTCGAGCTCGGCCGCGGCTTCGCCTTCGTCGGCAGCCAAGTGCCGCTGGAGGTCGACGGCGAGCTGTTCCACCTGGACCTGCTGTTCTTCCACCTCGAGCTGCGCTGCTTCGTCGTCATCGAACTCAAGACCGGGCGATTCCGGCCGGCCGACCTCGGCCAGCTCGGCTTCTACCTGGCGGCCGCCGACGAGCTGCTGCGCCGCCCCGAGGACGGACCCAGCATCGGCCTGCTGCTCTGCCGCGAGCACAGCCGGGTGGTGGCGGAATACGCGCTGCGCGGCCAGCGGGCGCCGATGGGGGTGGCCCGCCACACCCAGGAGCCGGAGCTGCCGCGGGGCTTCCCCAGCCCCGAGGAATGGCAGGAGCGCCTCGGACCGGCACCCTAGCCAGCGCCGGAAGGGGTGTCGTATCGTGGACCGGGCGTCATGCTCGTCAGCCTCTTCAACGACGTCGTCGGCCCGGTGATGCGCGGACCGTCGAGCTCGCACTGCGCCGCCGCGCTGCGCATCGGCCGGCTGGCGCGCGACCTGTTGGGCGGGGAGGTCGCGTCGGTCGAGGTCACGCTCGACCGCTTCGGCTCGCTGGCGACGACCTTCCTCAGCCAGGGCTCCGAGATGGGGCTGTGCGGCGGCCTGCTCGGCTGGGAGGCGACCGATCCGCGGCTGCCGCTCGCCGCGCGCCAGCTCGCGGCCGACCGGATCGTCCTCGAGATGCGGGTAGAGGAGCTGCGCGACGCGCACCCGAACACCTACCGCCTGCGGCTGCGCGGCCCGCGCCGCGAGGCCACCATGGTGGCGCTGTCGACCGGCGGCGGCGCGATCCAGGTCAACGCCATCGACGACACGCCGGTGTCCCTGCACGGCGATCGCCTGGTGCGCCTGCGACGCGACGACGGCGGCTGGGTGGAGGTCGAGGGCATCGGCCTCGGCGGCGCCGAGCTGGTCGAGCTCCGGCCGGTGCTCCCGGTGGCGACCAGGCCGGGCATCGAGCTGCCGTTCCGCACCTGCGCCGAGCTGCTGGCGCACGACGCCGAGCGCCGGCGGCCGCTGTGGCAGCAGGCGGTCGACTACGAGGCCGAGCGCGCCGGCATCGGCGCCGACGAGGTGATCGAGCGCATGGTCGGGCTGGTGCAGATCGTGCGCGGCTCGATCGCCGAGGGCATCGCCGGCACCGAGTACGCCGACCGCATCCTGCCGGCGCAGACGCCGGCCTTCGAGCGGCTGCGGCGCGCCGGCGGGCTGCTCGAGGGCGGGATCCTCAACCCGGTGCTGGTGGCGGTGTCGGCGCTGATGGAGGTCAAGAGCTCGATGGGCGTGATCCTGGCCGCCCCCACCGCCGGCGCCTGCGCCGCCTTCCCGGCCGCCGCGGTGGCCGGCGCCGACGCCCTCGGCCGCGACGACCAGGCGGCGGCGCGCGCGATGCTCGCCGGCGGCGCGATCGGGCTGCTGATCGCCAACTCCTCGACCTTCGCCGCCGAGGAGGGCGGCTGCCAGGCCGAGGGCGGCTCGGCCGGCGGCATGGCGGCGGCGGCCTTCGCCGAGCTCGGCGGCGCCTCCCTCGGGCAGTCGCTGGCGGCGGCCTCGATGGCGCTGCAGAGCTCCCTCGGCCTGATCTGCGACCCGGTCGCCAACCGCGTCGAGGTCCCCTGCCTGGGCAAGAACCTGCTCGCCGCCAGCAACGCCTTCGCCTGCGCCAACCTGGCGCTGGCCGGCGGCGACGAGGTCATCCCGCTCGACGAGGTCATCGAGACCATGGACCGCGTCGGCCGCTCGCTGCCGCGCGAGCTGCGCTGCACCGCGCTGGGCGGCCTGTCGACGACGCCGACCTCGATGGAGATCGAGGGGCGGTTGTGCGGGGGGTGCTCTTGACCCCGGATTCCTTCTTCACCGCCTTCTCGCTGTCGAACCATGATCCAGCTTCCCTTGCTTCTCTCGCTGTCCTTCGCCGGCTTCGGCTCTCCTGATACCCAAGAACCTGAGCCCGCCGAGACGAAGCCTGCCTCGGAACTGGAGACCTACCTCTCTTGGTTGCCGGCGGGAACCGAGGCTTTGATGGTTTCCCAGACCCCGTTCCTGCTCCCCGACGGGCCGCAAGAGAAGGCAGACAAGGCCATCGTCAGCCAGTCCATCCGCCTGCTCTCCGTCCTGACCACCCTCAATGAGAAGAGCGCACCATGGGCAGCTCCCGGTCTCGAAGTCCACACTTCGATTCTCGCCCTTCGCGACATCCACCTCTCCAAGGGCGCTGAGGTGAATTCTGCGACCCTGCTCGGTGTAGCCCGCTACTCCCAGCCGGTTCACGCGCCAGCGGAGCCCTTCGAGGTTGAGCTGGGTGCTTCGACGATGGCCAAGTGCAGGTCGGATTCCATCGCTGGAGAGGATGTGTGGGTCATCGAGAGATGGGCCCCGAAGGACTTGAACACCCCCGCGACCGCCACCTTCTTCTTCCTCGATGGAGATCTCCTGCTCTGGGCGATGGCGAGGGATGATTTGGAGACGATGATCCGTCGCCGGGCCAATCCGGATGCCGAAGGACCTGCGAGACGATTCGCGGATCTCCGCGACCAGCTGCCGGCCGGTGCCGAGGCTTGGGCCGTCCGCCGCTTCGATCCCACCGACGCAGCCCGAGATCCGTCTTCCCCCCTCCCGGCGGTGGACTTTCAAACACGGAAACTCGCCTCCCACGTCGACGCCGCCGCCGTCGGGATCGCCTACTGGGGCGACGAGGAGAAAGACCAGCTGGTCCTCCACTACCTCACGGCCGACCCGGCAGCAGCCGAGCGGATGGCCGAGCAATGGACCCTGCCCCACCAAGGCCTGGAGACTCACCAAACGCAGGTGGAAGAAGGTGTCTTCGAACTGCGGATGACGGCAACCCAGGACAGCAGATTCCTGTTCTATCCTGTGATGGTCCTGATCGGCTTCGCGGTCTTCCCCTGAGCCCCGACCTCAGCGCCCTGACGCCTCCACCGGCGCGGACCACTCCACCAGTCCGGCCGCGCGCAGGATCTCGAGGTGGTTGAGGATGGCCTGGAGATCGCTCGCCTGGCTGTATTGGGCGTCGAGCTGGTCGCGGATGTCGAGGGCGCTGTTGCGGCCGTCGATCAGGAGCTGGAGCTCGCTGGTGCTGGCGATGGCGCGGCGGGCGACCGGAAACTGCTGCTTCACCTCGTCGGAGACTCCGTCCAGAGGCGCGCGCCAGCCGCGGTAACCGTCGGCTTTCACCAGGGCGGTCTGGCGCGGCACGACGCCGGCGGCGAGCCGCTCGAGGTCGGCGGCGCCAAAGCGGAGCTGCGGCAGGTGCAGGCGGTCGGCGGGGGCGCGCAGGTGGGCCTCGAGCGCCCTCTGGGGGGCGGCGGCCACCGCCTCCACCGCCCGCCGCCTGCCCTGTACGTGCCCGCGCACGCCCGCGCGATCCCTCGCCCGCCCCCGCCCCGGCCCCGGGGTTGCCCGCCCGGCCCACCCTC
>JACNJP010000277.1 GCA_014382465.1 Planctomycetota bacterium | reverse complement strand
CTGGCGACCGTGAACATCGCGGCGCGGATCTGGCCGCGGCCGCCGCGCTGGTGCCGCGGGGCGGCGGCGCCGGGGTGGTAGTCCTCGACCCCGCCGTGCAGCAGCAGGCCGGACCGCGGGGCGCGGACCTCGAAGGACCCGCGGTCGTGCCGGAGCTGCTCGAGCTTCTCGGCCTTGCGGGCGAGCTCGCCCTCGGTGCGCCGGAGCCGGTCGTGGCGCGCGCGCTGGTCGAGCTCGAAGTCCTGGACCATCCGCTCGCGGGCTGAGCCCTTGGTGCGGACGTCCTCCTCCATCCGTTCGGCCTCGAGCCTCCAGTCGAATTCACGCTGGTGCTTGCGCTGGGCCATCGACAGCCGGGCGCCGGTGATGGTGCGCTCGAGCTGCCGCACCGAGCGCTTCAGAACGATGTCCTCGGTCTCGTCGGTGATCTCGTCGTCCTCGTACATCGCCTTGAGCTGCGCCAGCTCGTCCTGCTGGTCCTGGATGCCGTCCTTGGCGTAGGCCTCCTGCAGCTCCATCTGCCGCACGCGCTGCGGCAGGTCGAACTCGTGGAAGCTCTCCAGGCCGAGCTTGGCGCGCTGGAAGGCCTTCTCGGCCAGCTCGATCCGCTCGTGGGCGGCGCGCTCCTCGAGCTCGCCCTTGTGGACGCTGATCTCGAAGGCGAGCCGCGACGAACCGAGGTCCTCCTCGGCGGCGCGCAGCTGCTCGTCGATCTGGCGGGCGTCGATGCGGGCGATGAGCTGGCCGGCGGTCACCATGGCGCCGTGCGGCACGACCTCCAGGAACAGCAGCTCGCCGGACCAGGTCTCGGGCCAGAGTTCGACCGACTCGGACTCGGCCGGGATCAGGGTGCCGTCGATCTCGAGGGCGGCCGGGGCGGGCTCGGCCTCGGCGGGCTCCTGCGGCGGAGCGGCGGCGAGCAGCGGCAGGGTGCAGACGAGGGGCAGGCAGAGCAGGCGGATCATGGCGTTCAGGGGACCTGGGGAACCGTGGGGGCGTGAGGCCCAGAATACGCAAGCCGGAATACCGGGGTCAGACATCGATTGAAACAGGAGGTACGACCTCGGATTTCAATCGACGTCTGACCCCAGTTCTAAGGTCACCGTCGCGGGGGCGGCGAAACGGGGGTCGCCGCGGCGGAGCATGGAGCGGCACAGGGCGGCGGCGCTGGGCCGGATCGTTCGGGTGAGTTCTCGGCCGCCGGCGCGGACCGTCAGGGGACGGCCGAGATCGGCCAGCCGGGAATCCAGCGACACGGTCACCTCATCCACTTCTTCGCCAGAGATCGTCAGGACGTTGTCGCGCAGGCTGGCGGTGAGCTCCTGGCCCGCGCCGGGGTGGTCCACGGACAGCCAGAAGTGGTCGCGGATCTCGCCGCCGGTCATCACCCAGTCGAGCTCCCGCGGCACCGGGTTGCGAACCGCCGGATACATCGAGACGATCTTGTCGCGGTCGGGCAGGCCGCCGTGGCCGTAGCCGGGCTGCCACTCGAAGCTGCCCGGGTAGGCGCCGAGGTTGGCGGCCTGGAGCGCCTCGACCTCCCTGGCGAAGGCCTGGTTGAGATCGGCGCGGCTATGGGCGGTGTCCTTCTCGCCGACCATGTGCGTGAACACGGTGTTGCGCAGGTTGCGCGGCGAGCCCTCGCCGGGGGTCTGGGCCGCCGCCGAGGCGTGGATCGCGGCGAAGCGGTCGGGCATGGTCTGGCCGATGGCGAAGGCGCCGTAGCCGCCGTGGCTGTAACCCATCAGGAAGACCTTGTCGGGGTCGACCTCGCCGAACAGCAGGAGCTGCCGGACCAGGGCGTCGACCAGCGGATAGATGTAGCCGGTGTAGAAGCCGTTCCACTCGTCGGTGGGGGCGCGCAGGGCCACGTAGAGGTAGCCGCCGACCTCGGGGTGATCCGTGTAGTAGACCTGCATGTGCTGCCACTGCGAGTCGTTGACGTGCTTCGGCACGCCGCCGCCGCCGTGCATGGCGAGGAACAGCGGCCAGCCGCCGGCCGGCTTCCCGCCGACCTGCTTGAGGACGTAGGGGCTCTCGTAGCCGCCGGCGCGCACCCGGCCGGCGGCGAAGTCCGCGCGCGCCTCGTCGTGGCTCGGCGCCTCGCGGTAGGCCTGCCACACGGCGCGGCGGGCCTGGTCCTCGTCCTCCTGGTCGGCGGCGATCCAGCGGTCGACCCTCTCGGGGAAGGCCAGCACCGCCCGCTCCTCTTCCGAGGCGGCGAACCAGACGCGAGCGGCCGCCAGCAGCAACTCGCGCGGCCCGCCGGCAACCACCGCCGCCTCCTCCCCGCCGCCCTCGGCCGGGAAGTGCAGCACCACGAGCTCCTGCGGCCCGTCCTCGCCCGCGTGCTCCAGGCTCATGCTGTGGCCGCCGAGCTCCACGTGGATCACCCACCGCCGCCCGCGCGGCACCTCGAACTCCAGGTGGTCGTTGGTGTCGGCGCCCTCGCCCTTGGACGTGCCCTCGAAGACGATCTCCGGATCCGCGGCGTCCGCCAGCCGCAGCGCCGCCGCCACCCGCGGGCCGTCCGTTCCGTCGCGGACGTCGATCATCAGCCGCGTGCGGTCCTCCCGCACCTCGCCGCCGTCGCGCGGGGCGTAGCGGTCGGTGACGTTGACGGCCTGCACGCCCCAGTCGACCTCGCTCCAGACCATCGGCAGCTCGGTGCCGGTGCGGGCGTAGCTGACGGCGTAGATCGAGCTCATCTTCGAGTCGCGCAGCGCCAGCCGGGCGTCGCCCTCGAACCAGGCGTGGTTCAGGCCGCGGCCGTCGGGCTCGGCGGCGCCGGTGAAGTGCCAGCCGTCGTCCCACACCTCGACCCAGGTGTGGTTGCCGGGCTTGTTGGCCCACCGCGGGATGCCCGCCAGCCGCGCCGGCACGCCGACCGCGCGGCAGGCGTCGGCCAGCAGGATCGACAGCCCGGTGCACGAGGCCACGCCGAGCTCGATCGACTCCGACGGGCTCTGGTCGGCGCGGCGGCGCTGGGTCGAGTACTTCACCCCGACCAGCGGGAACAGCTCCTGGTTGAGCTTCTGCGCCGCTTCGGCTGGCGTCGCGCAGCCGGCGACCAGCGGCAGGCAGCGCTCGTAGAGCGGCTTGCGCCAGGCCTCGCGGGTCTCGCTGACGTGGGCGTAGGGCAGCACGTCGTTGAGGAACAGCGGCTCCGGGATGGTCGCGCCCCAGGGCAGCGTGGCCCGCGCGCGGTAGGCGTAGTCGAGGTTCTCGAGCACGATCGCGGTGTCGATGCGCTGCAGATCACGCTCCGGCATGTGGCTCAGCAGGAAGGACGCGCCGGGGCGCTGGGCCGCCGGCAGCCCGGCCAGCGCCGTAATCCACTCGGCTCGCCGTTCGGCGCTGCAGCGGTCGAGCGCGGCGTCGACCTCCTTCGGCCACCAGGCGGGGGCGGGATCCTGGAGCGCGGTCGCGGCGCCGTTCAGCGACCACAGGCGCCGGTCCTGGCGGATCCAGACGCCGTCGAGCTCGGCGATCCAGCCGTCCGGCTGCGGCGTAAGGACCGCCGCCGAGCGCAGGCCGAGCTCGGTCAGGTCGCGGGCCCAGCGGCCGTTTTGCTCGCGGAAGGCCCGCTGCGCCTGATACACCCGCATCAGCTCCTGGCGGGCCGGCAGCTGCGGATCGGGCGCGAACGCGACCGTCCCCGGGGCCGCAGTCGAGAACTGCAGGTAGCCCCAGCGCTCCGGTAGGTGCATGTTGATCTCGCCCTGGGGCGACCACACCCAATTGTCTTCGAGCGTGTCTGACACCTTCCGGTAGCGGCCGTCGAGGAGCTCGTGGCGCCACTCGACGCGCGAGAAGTTGAGGCGCCACTGGTCGCCGTCGGCGGGCGGCGACGGCCGGTTGGCGAACTCGGCCAGGGCCGTCCACGGGATGGCCAGCTCGACCGACCAGCCGCGGTCGAGGTCGCGCGGGTCGTTGAGGCTGCCGTCGACCCAGACCGCCTTGCGCAGCCCGGGGATCTCCCACTCGTTCAGCGCCGGCCCGCCGTCGAGGTAGGGCTTCACCAGCCGCAGGTCCCACTCGGCGGCCAGGGCGTTGATCTCGAGCTCGAAGTACTGGTGGGTGTCGCCGTCGGGGTCGAGGAAGACCTCGAAGTCGTTGTCCTGGAAGATCACCGCGTCGTGGGCGGTCAGGGTGCCCCAGACGTGCGGCTCGTCCATCCAGGCGCCGATGTAGAGGAATTCCTGGTCCCACAGCAGCTTGGCGCGGGTGGCGAAGCGCGGCGCGGGCATGCCCCGGCCCTGGATGTCGACGAAATCCTCGGTCCACGCTGCGTCGCCCCACGCCGCGTCGTCGAGCCTGCCGTCGACCACCGGGGAGCCTGAATGGCACACATATCCCCGCGGCGCAGCCGATTCCGCCGCCGCCGGCGCGCCGGGAACGGCGCACGCCGCCAGCGCGATCGCGGCGCCGGCCAGCGCCAACCGATTGAGGGTGGAAAGGGGCGCGTCCATGCGCCAAATGGGGGGCACTCCGCTCATCGCGGCGTCATCCTAACTGCCCTTGCACGAGCTCGCCCTGCTCGGTCCGGTCTTCCGACGTTACCGCTGGCGGTACCTCGGCGGGGCGCTGTGCATCGTCGGCGCGGTGCTGCTGCGCATGCTCGTGCCGCGCTTCCTCGGAGATTCGATCGACGTCCTGAAGCAGGCCACCGCGCCGGCGCTCGGCGGCGGCGGCGACGGCGGCCCCCCGCCCGATCCGGCCGAGCTGCGCCGGCTGCTGGGCCTCGGGGCCCTGGCCATCGTCGGCCTGGCCGCCGCCGGCGCGGCGGTGCGCACCACCAGCCGGCTGCTGGTGCTCGGCACCAGCCGGCACGGCATCCACGACCTGCGCCAGCGGGTCTTCGGCCACCTGCTGAAGCTGTCGCCGTCCTTCTACGCCCGACGCCAGACCGGCGACGTCATGTCGCGCTGCGTCAACGACGTCCAGTTCGTGCAGAGCCTGATGGGGCCGGTGTTCCTCTACCTGGCCGAGACCGCGGCGCTCTACGCGGTCTGCCTGAGCTTCATGCTGGCGATCGACCCGGTCCTGACCCTGGTCGGGATGCTGCCCTTCCCGCTGGCGCTGTGGGGGGCGCGCCGGATCGCCGCCCGGATCCAGGCGCTGTCGCGGGCCTCGCAGGAGGGGCTGTCGGAGATCAGCGCCCGCGTCGACGAGAGCCTGTCCGGCCACATGGTGATCAAGGGGCTGGTGCTCGAGGACTTCGACCGCGAGCGCTTCGAGCGGCGCTGCCGCGAGTACCGCGACCTCAACGTCCAGCTCAGCCGGGCCCGCGCCCGCATGCAGGCGGTGATGATCGGCCTCGGCGCGCTCGGGCCGCTGGTGGTGCTGACGGTCGGCGGCCCCAAGGTCATCAGCGACGGCATCAGCCTGGGCGACTTCGTTGCCATGATGCTCTACCTGCAGTTCCTGGCCGGGCCGACGGCGATCCTCGGCTTCGTGCTCAGCTCGCTGCAGCGCGGCACGGCGGCGCTCGGGCGGCTGCGCGAGCTGCTCGACACCGCGCCGGGGCTGGCCGACCCGCCCGACGCCCGCGACCTGCCCCCGGGCGGCGGCCGGCTCGAGGTCCGCGAGCTCAGCGTCGTGCTCGAGAACGAGCACGGCGAGGCCCGCACCGTGCTCGACCGGGTGTCCTTCGAGCTGCCGGCGGGGCAGACCCTCGGGTTGGTCGGGGCCACCGGCTCCGGCAAGAGCGTGCTGCTCAAGGCGCTGGCGCGGCAGCTCGAGATCGAGGCCGGGCGGGTGTTCCTCGACGGCGCCGACCTGACCGGGCTGCGGCTCGCCGACGTCCGCCGCGCCACCGGCTACGTGCCGCAGGAGGCCTTCCTGTTCAGCGCCACGCTGGCCGAGAACATCGCCCTCGGCCGCCCCGACGCCGGCATCGAGCCGGTGATGGCGGCCCTGGAGGACGCCCAGCTCGGCAAGGACCTGCCGCAGTTCCCCGACGGCCTCGAGACCCTGGTGGGGGAGCGCGGCCTCAACGTCAGCGGCGGCCAGCGCCAGCGCACCGCGCTCGCCCGCGTGCTGCTGCTGCGGCCGCGCCTGCTGCTGCTCGACGACCCCTTCTCGGCGGTCGACGCCGGGACCACCGAGGAGATCCTGGCCGGCCTGCGCCCGCTGATGCAGGACCGCTCGGCCGTGATCGTCGCCCACCGCGTCGCCACGATCCAGCGCTGCGACCAGATCTTGGTGCTCGAGGAAGGCCGGGTGATCGAGCGCGGCACCCACGAGACCCTGGTCCGCCAGGACGGCGCCTACGCCCGCCTCTACCACCAGCAGCGCACCCGCGAGGCGCTGGCCGCCGACCTCGGCGTGGACCCCGAGGGGGAGGGGCTGTGAGCCGGCCCGCCGCCGCTTCCCCCCTGGACCCGGCCGCCGCGCCGGGCAAGGCGGTCGACCTCGGCCTGCTGCGCCGGCTGTGGCCCTTCATCCGCCCGCACCGCCGCCTGCTGCTGCGCGGCTTCCTGTTCCTGCTGGTCGGCTCGGGCTGCCGGCTGGCGCTGCCCTTCCTGGTCAAGGTCGGCATCGACGACTACCTGACCCCCGGGGTGCTCGACGGCGTCGGCTGGCTGCTGGCCGCCTTCGCCGTCCTCGGCCTGGTCGAGATGGGGGCGCGGCGGCTGCAGATGATCGCGGTCGACACCGCCGGCCAGGACGCGCTGCTGGACCTCCGCAGCCGCCTGTTCGGCCACCTGCAGCGGCTGCCGGCCTCCTACTACGACCGCACGCCCACCGGCAAGGTGCTCGGCCGCCTGACCACCGACGTCGAGGCCCTCAACGAGCTGTTCTCCTCCGGGGTGGTCACGGTGCTCGGCGACCTGGTGTTCCTGGCCGCCTCGCTGGCGATCCTGCTCGCGCTCGACTGGCAGCTGACCCTCGCCACGCTGATGATCGTGCCGCCGCTCGGCGCCGTGACGATGTTCGTGCGCGGCCGCGTCCGTCGCGCCTACCAGCAGATGCGCTCGCAGCTCTCGGCCATGAACGCCTTCCTGCACGAGCAGGTCAGCGGCATGCCGGTGAACCAGATGTTCCTGCGCGAGGCGCGCGTCGCCGCCCAGTACGAGGTGACCAACGATGGCGTGCGGGTGGCCCAGCTCCGCACCGTGCGCTGGGAGTCGCTGCTGTCGGCGGCGGTCGAGATGCTCGGCAGCTTCACCGTGGCGCTGATCCTGTGGTTCGGCGGCGGCCACGCCCTCGGGGCGCTCGACGGCGGCCCCGAGGCGGCCGGCGCCGCCCTGACCCTCGGCACCCTGTTCGCCTTCATCGAGTACATGCAGCGCTTCTTCGCCCCGCTCAACGACCTGAGCATGAAGTACGCGGTGCTCCAGAACGCCACCACCGCCAGCCGCCGCATCTTCGACCTGCTCGACGTCGACGAGGCGCTGCCCGAGCCGGCCGACCCGCCGCTGCTGCCGCCGGCCCGCGGCGAGATCGTCTTCGACCGGGTCAGCTTCGGTTACGGCGGCGAGCAGGTCCTGCGGGAGATCAGCTTCCGCGTCGCCCCCGGCGAGCGGGTGGCGCTGGTGGGGGCGACCGGCGCCGGCAAGACCACCGTGCTCAAGCTGCTGACGCGGCTCTACGACCCGACCCACGGCGCCATCCGCCTCGACGGCGTCGACCTGCGCGACCACGCCCTGCGCGACCTGCGCTCGCGCATCGCCCTGGTGCCGCAGGACGTGTTCCTGTTCGAGGGCACGATCCTGGAGAACATCCGCCTCGGCAAGCCCGAGATCGGCGACGAGCAGGCCCAGGCTGCCGCCGACCGGCTGCACCTCGACGAGTTCGTGGCCCGCTTCCCGCGCGGCTACCGGGAGCCGGTGCGCGAGCGCGGCAAGAACCTCAGCGCCGGCGAGAAGCAGCTCCTGAGCTTCGCCCGCGTGCTGGCCGCCAGCCCGCCCGTCCTGACCCTCGACGAAGCCACCAGCAACGTCGACAGCCACACCGAGCACGTGCTCCAGCAGGCCGTCCACGAGCTCATGCAGGGCCGCACCAGCATCGCCGTCGCCCACCGCCTGAGCACCGTGCGCGACGTCGACCGCATCCTGGTCTTCCACCAGGGCCGCCTGGTCGAGGAGGGCGACCACGACGCGCTCATGACGCGGCGCGGCGTCTACTGGCGGCTGGTCGAGCTGCAGGGCCTGCACGGCTGAACCCCATCGGGGAAGGGAGCGGGGCGAGGCGCGGGGTCAGCGGGAGCCGCGGGCGATGAGGGGGCAGGAGCGCGCCAGGCTCGCCCGCGCGGCCATCGGGACCGTCAGGCCGGCTTCGGCGTCGACGAGGAAGGGGTCGCTGAAGCCGAGGACGCGCGAGGTTCGGCCCAGGCGGCCCCAGTAGGCCTGGTAGCGGCCGGGCGGGACCTCGTCGAAGACCGCGGAGCCGGTCGGGCGGAGGAATTTGGCCGGCGGGAACCAGCCGGTCTCGAGGTTCAGGACTCCGATCGAGAGCATCCCCGCGCCGAAATCCATGCCCTCGGTCTCCACCAGGATCCGGGAGCCTCGGACCAGGCGGCCGAGCTCCACCTCGACCACCTCTCCGTGGACCTGGACCGGCTCGCTCTGGCGGTAGCCCGTGAGCTCGTCCCAGCAGGCGAGGCGGAATTCGCCCTCCGGGACGGCGTCGAAGCTCACGGTCTCCTCCCGGAGCTTCTTCATCTGGACCGCGGCGGTGGTGCCCTTCTCGGGTCGAGGGGCGAGCAGCAGCCGGTCGCTGTCGCGGTAGATCGCCCCGTCCCAGCGCGAGGGGAGCAGCATGCCGTACAGGCTGTCGTCGAAGGAGCCCCGGCTCTCGACGGCGGGCCGCCGGAAACGGGGCGATCCGGCGGGCGCGTCGGGGGGGAGGTCCCGCGGCCCCAGGGCCAGCCCCAGCTCGCGGCGCAGCTGCCAGCGCGGG
>JACNJP010000218.1 GCA_014382465.1 Planctomycetota bacterium | reverse complement strand
GGGGGGCGCGCCCCCCGCCGCCGGCGCCGTTGCTCCGCCCCCGCGCCCCCGGTCCGTTCTGGCCCGGGTCCCGCAGGTTCAGCGGGGTGATGGAGCCCGAGGTGGGCACCGGGGCGGCCTGCTCGAAGCTGACCTTGCCCGGCTTCCGGGCCAGCCATTCCTGCCGCACCGACACGAACTCGGCGAAGGCGCCGCCGTGGGTCCACTGGTGGCTGCGATAGGTCTCGCCGAAGACCTCGTCCCCCGGCCGGAAGCGAGTCACGCCCGCGCCGACCGATTCGACCACCCCGGCCATGTCGGTGCCCGGGATCGGGTTCCGGGGCCGGAACAAACCCGAGCCCATCAGGCGGAGGACGAAGGGCCGCCCGACGACGGCGTGCCAGACGTCCGGGTGGAGCGACGCGGCGCGCACCCGCACCAGGACCTCGTCCTCGCCGACCGCCGGCAGCTCGACCTCGCGGAACGCCAGGTCGTCGGGGGATCCGTACTTCTCTTGAAAGACCGCCTTCATGTCCTCATTGCGCCATGCATCGTGTGCAGCCGGTCATCGCCGGGGGCCCGCACCGCGGGGCGGAGGTCAGGGCGAGCTGGTGTTCGAGCAGGGCCTTCAAGCCCGCCAGGACGATCGTGAATCCGCCCGTCGAGTCGAGGGCTTGGGCGACCACCTCGTCCGGGCTGCCGCGGAAGCCGCGCTCGGAGATGCTGACGAGGGTCGTGCTGTCGACGCGCGCCGCGAGCGGCCGCAGCATAGCGCTCCGCGCGGGGGCCTTAGGATGAACCGCCATGTCCGCGCTCCCTCCCCCGCTCGATCCGCCGCGCCGCACCCTGCTGGGGCCGGGCCCCTCAGAGGTCGCGCCGTCGGTGCTGCTGGCGATGGCCAAGCCGACGCTGGGGCACCTCGACCCGCGCTTCCTCGAGATCATGGACCAGATCGGGGACATGCTGCGGGCGCTGTTCGGCACCGCCAACCCGCTGACGCTGCCGATGTCCGGCACCGGCTCGGCCGGCATGGAGACCGTGATGGTCAACCTGCTGCAGCCGGGCGACCGGGCGCTGGTGGGCGTCAACGGCGTCTTCGGCGCGCGCATGGCCGAGGTCGCGCGGCGCTGCGGCGCCGAGGTCGTCGAGCTGACCGGCGAGTGGGGCCGCGCGCTGGCGCCCGAGGACTTCCGCGCCGCCGCCGCCGCCGGCCGCTTCCAGGTGATGGCGCTGGTCCACGCCGAGACCTCCACCGGCGTGCTGCAGCCGATGGACGGCATGCGCACGGTGGCGGACGAGTGCGGCGCGCTGCTGGTCGCCGACTGCGTCACCTCGCTCGGCGGCACCCCGGTCCAGCTCGACGCCTGGGGCGTCGACGCCGCCTACTCCGGCAGCCAGAAGTGCCTGAGCTGCCCGCCGGGGCTGGCGCCGGTCAGCTTCTCGCCGCGCGCGGTCGAGACGCTGCGCGGGCGCCGCGTTCCGGTGCAGTCGTGGTACCTCGACCTGAACCTGATCGCCAGCTACTGGGGCGGCGAGCGCGCCTACCACCACACGGCGCCGGTCAACATGCTCTACGCGCTGCACGAGGCGGCGCGGCTGGCGCTGACCGAGGGGCTCGAAGCCCGCGCCGCGCGCCACTTCCGCCACGGCCGCGCGCTGGCCGCCGGGCTCGAGGCGCTCGGGCTGTCGCTGCGCGTGCCGGAGGCCGAGCGACTGCCGCAGCTCACCGCCGTGTCGATCCCCGACGGCCTCGCCGACGTCCCCGCCCGCCGCTTCCTGCTCGACGAGTTCGGGGTCGAGATCGGCGGCGGCCTCGGGCCGATGAAGGGCGACACCTGGCGCATCGGCCTGATGGGCGCCGGCTGCACGCGGGCGAACGTCGCCCTGTGCCTGGCCGGGATCGCGGCGGCGCTGGAGCGCGGCTGAGAGGGAGCGGCGGCGGCGCTTCAAGGAGCGCCGACTGGTTTCCGCGCGACCACGCACCACACGCGGTGCAGAACCGGCACGGGGTCGGGGAAGCGGCGCGCCAGCAAGCGGCCGAGTGCCTGGTCGAAGCGCGCCACCTCGGCCGGCGGCAGGCCGCCGGAGCCGACCCCGTTGCAGGTCCGCATCCGGCCGCGCCACGCTTCGTGGGAGAAGAGCTCCGGCTCCTGGTAGCAGAATTGCTCGACGAGCTCGAAGCCGTGGCGGATGACCTCGTCGATCTGCTCGGGGAAGAGGCCGGTCCAGCCGGCCATGGTCCAGGCCGGGTTGAACTCGAGGATCAATTCCTCGGTCGCCGCGGCCGCGGCGGAGTGCTCAGCGAGGTAGGAGTAGGCCACGATCGCCAAGAGTCCTCCAGGCCGCAGGACCCGGCGGGCCTCGGCCAGCGCCGCGGCGCTGTCGAACCAGTGCCAGCACTGGCCGGCGGTCACCAGGTCGAAGCCCCCGTCGTCCAGCCCGGTGTCCTCGGCGGTGGCGACGAGGAAGCGGGCCGCGGACGCCAGCCCCCGCTCCGCGGCGACGCGCTCAGCCGCGGCGATCTGCCCGGCGGCGACGTCGATGCCGACCACCGCGCTGCCGCGCGCGGCCAGCTCGAGGGCCACCGTCCCAGGCCCGCAGGCGAGGTCGAGGGCGCGGGCGCCGCGGAGGCGGACGAGCGCGTCGAGCCGCAGGTAGAAGGACGCGGGCAGCCCCGGACGGAAGGCGGCGTAGTCGTCGCTGTGGCGGCCGAAATCGATCTGGCTCATTCTCTCGCGAGTGTACGGCGAGGCCGGCCGCCTGGCCATGGCGACGCGCCGGGCGCGGCCGCCCTACTCGTCCCAATACGACTGGAAGCCCACCACCCGCTCGTCGCGGAACTCGACCGAGACCTCGCCTCCTTCGGGGAGATCCTCGTAGTAGAAGGCCACCGTGCCCTCGAAGTTCTGGACGCTGCTCGGACTCCCGAAGCGCTCCAGGACCTGCCGGTAGTTCATGCCGAGGAAGTCGATGGCCAGCTCGACGTCCTCCTTGCCGCGCAGGCCGCACAGCGCATCCACGTTGGTGGGGTAGCGCGTGGCGGCGGAGAGAGGGGAGACCCCGCCCGCGATCGACGAGATCCCGGCGAGACCCTCCACGGAGGCGGCCAGAGTGAGGAGGGTCTGCTCCAGGCTCTCGAGGCGCAGGACCAGCTGATCCAGGGTCGGGCGGTCCAGGCTCCGCCGCTCGGGGAGCCGGTCGGCGGCCGGAGCGGCGCCGAGGGCCGGAGGATCCAGGCCTTCCATCCGCTGCTCGAACCGGAGCACCGCCTGGGTCAGGGTCTCGATCGAGGCTTCCAGACCGGCCGCTGCCGCAGGGTCAGTCGGGCCCGAAACGGCGAGCACGAGGACGGCGCCGAGGGCGGCCCCTCCGAGCCAAGACGCCAGGGTCGAAGCCGAGGGGGAGGGGGTGCTCCTTTGCATGTCGCGAACCGGGGAAGGGGCTTTCGGAGCGGAGGGTTCAGGTGTTGTTAGCCGGCAGCAACCGGCCAATAACCACTTCAGCCGGGGTCCTCCTCCGCTTCTGTCCCGAAGCCACTCAATCTCGTGGGGTGGAGGCGGGTTGGGCGAGAGCGGTCCGCTCATGGAGTTCCACCTTGCTTGGACCGAGCCCTGCAAACAGAAGCGAACTTACCACCGATCCAGAGCAGTGGAAACGTCTTGAGGGAAGCAATCGTTGCCATTGACACCCAAGATTCGGAATCATGAAAAGAGATCTCACCCTCGACCACGAGGTTAAGGACCAGGCACCACGCTGCGAGGAAGGCCGCGAATACAGGTGGGAAGACCAACGCGACACCCTCATTGATGGACGCCATGGCCTTGAAAAAGGAGTTTCCTTGTGGGCCCAGGATGACCCGCCTGACGTATAGGATCCACCGCCCTTGACCACCCCAAAAGTATGCCGCGAAAAGACACGGGGGCAGGAGTACGAACGGTGCCATTGCGGCGTTGAGGGCAAGGTCGCTCCCGACGTCATGAAACTGAAGTGGAGGCAGGAGGCTTGAGACAAGACACACCGTGATCAAGAATGTGTTGAGCCTCGCCTTGCCCACGAATCGAGGGGTTCGGCATTCCCAGTGTCGTTGCATGAAGTCCATCGTCTTTCTCTCCCGTTAGACTCCGCTCCAGCAATAACGTCGGATGGAATATTCAGTCTTAGTGCCCCGACCATCTCTTGTCGTCCCACCGCCATTCAAGCTCGGGGAGATGTGGAGGCAATGGTGCTACCGCACATGCCCAGCCACCCACGGGGAAGCCATCCGGCACCGCGGCGATGTCGAGCGCCTGCACGACCTCCACCTCCTGCGAGGCGGCAGCGGGCGCGGCCAAGCCGGCGGCGAGGAAGGCCAGCAGGGCCACCTTCGCGCTCATCGCTCCTTCTGGTCGGCCCACGCCTCCACCATCAAATCGAAGCCCAACTGCCAGCCGGCTTCGCTCGGCGAGGTCTCGCCTGGCGGCAGGTCGCGCAGCTCTGCGGCGATGTCGGAACCGGAGTGTTCGAAGCGGAGCAGGCTGCCGCCGTCGTCCGCCTCGATCCGGATCGTGATCAGGTCGCTCGCGGGCGAGAACTGCGGCATCCCGAAGGTGTACAGCAGACCAGTCGGCCGCTCGACCCCGAGGTACTCGCCGGTCGCGAGGTACTTCACGCCATCCTCCTGGCGGATGATCGTCCACTTCCCCCCGACTCGGAGGTCGATGTAGATCTCCGCGTCTTCGCCCCACCAGATCCGCATCTCGTCCGGGACCGTCAGCGTGGCGAAGACGGTCTCCGGAGGGACGTCGAAGCGGCGCTCGATGAGGAGGGAGGTTCGTGCGGTGGGCTGGGTCATGGGCTCCCGGAGAAACCGTGGAGGCCGGCGGCGTCGGTAGGCGCTGCGGATTTCCACAGGCCACGCCGGAACGAACGGCATGATATCGGCAACTCGAGGGTGCCTTGAAGTCCTTCCTGTTCCTGCTGCTCGCGCTGCTCACCGCGGCGTACGTCGGCATTTGGTGGCGGCTGCTGCGGAGCCGGCCGGCGGCTGAGCGGGCGCCGGCCCTGGTCGGCCCCGTCCCGAGGCCGAGCGGGCTGCAGCTGGCGATCGGCTTCGTCACGAACTTCTTCGACACGCTCGGCATCGGCAACTTCGCGCCGACCACGGCGGTCTTCCGCTTCACCCGCATGGTGCCGGACGAGAAGATCCCGGGGACGATGAACGCCGGCCACGCGCTGCCGGTCGTCACCGAGGCCTTCATCTACATCGCGATCATCCAGGTCCTGCCCGGGACGCTGGCGCTGATGATCGCCGCGGCGGTCGCCGGCGCCTGGCTGGGCGCCGGGCTGGTGGCCATGCTGCCGCGCCACCGGGTCCAGCTCGGCATGGGCCTGGCCCTGGTCGCCGCGGCGGCGCTGATGGTGATGGGCCAGTTCGACGCCTTCCCGCTCGGCGGCGAGGCCCTGGGCCTCGAGGGCGCCCGCCTCGCGATCGGTGTCGCCGGCGTCGCGCTGCTCGGGGCGCTGATGACGATCGGCGTCGGCCTCTACGCGCCGTGCCTGATCCTGATCTCCTTCCTCGGCATGGACCCGAAGGCGGCCTTCCCGGTCATGATGGGCGCCTGCGCCTTCCTGATGCCGGTGGCGAGCGCGCGCTTCATCCGCCGCGGCAGCTACAGTCCGCGGCCGGCGGTGGGCCTGACGCTCGGCGGCATCCCGGGCGTGCTGGTGGCCGCCTTCCTCGTCACCTCGATGTCGCTGACCGCGGTCCGCTGGGTTGTCGTCGTGGTGGTCGCCTTTACGGCGGCGACCATGCTGCGGGCCGCCCTGCGGCCCCCCGTCCCTGCACCATGAATCCGGAACCGCTCCCCCGCCTCCCGCTCCTGCTCCCCGCCAGCCTGCTGCTCGGCGCCCTCCTGACGACGGGTTGCGTCAGCGCCCCGCACCGCTTCCCGTCGGAGGCCTACCGCCCCGCCAGTTCCCTCGTCCCGGCGAGCGAGTTCGCCGCCCGGCGCGCGCGCCTCATGGACCTTATCCCGGAGGGCGTCGCGGTCCTGCCGGGGGCGACCGAACCGGTGGCCTCGGTGCAGTTCCGCCAGAACAACGACTTCTACTACCTGACCGGGCTGGAGGTGCCTGGCGCCTACCTGGTGGTCGACGGAGTGGCGCGGCAGAGCGCGCTCTACTTCGACCTGAGCGAGGACGCGGCGAAGGGGGCGGGGCTGCCGCTCGAGCTGGTTCGTGACCCGGTCGCCGCCACCGGCGTGGACCAGGTTCGGCCGGTGGCGGAGCTGGAGTCGCAGCTCGCGGCGCTCCAGGCGCGGACGCCGGTGCTCTACGCCCCCCACTTCACGCAGGAGCTGGCCCGCGTGACCGCCGCGCTGGAGGAGCAGAACACCTGGAACCGGACCGTCACGAACAACCCCTGGGACGGCCGGCCGACCCGCCAGCAAGCCTTCGTCGCGCGGCTGGCCGAGCGCTACCCGGCCGCGGAGCTGCGCGACTGCTCGCCGCTCTTGTGGCAGTTGCGCAAGATCAAGTCCGAAGCGGAGGTGGCGTTGATCCGGCGCGCCGCCCAGATCGCGGTCGACGCCCACCGGGCGCTGATCCGCTCGACCGAGCCTGGGGTCCACGAGCAGGAGCTGGCCGCGCTGTTCGCCTTCGTCTGCCAGAAGGAGGGGGCGCAGGAGCTGGCCTACGCCACGATCCTGATGGCCGGGCCGCAGCACCCCTACGGCCACTACCACCGCCACGACCGCACCCTCGAGGACGGCGACTTCGTCATCCTCGACGCCGGTCCGGATTACGGCTACTACGACGCCGACGTCTCGTCCTCGTTCCCGGTCAACGGCCGCTTCTCCGACCGCCAGCGCGAGCTCTACGAGCTCGGCGAGGCGCTCCACCAAGTCTGCCTGGCCGGCTACCGCCCCGGCCGCACGCTGCGCGAGGTCGGCGGCGACGTCGCGGCGTTCCTGGAGGCGCGCGGCCTCGACCCGGCGGCGCCGCGCTTCCGCGGCCTGACCACCTGGGGCGGCTACAACCACCCGATCGGCCTGGCCACGCACGACGTCATGGCCAGCATGCGCGGGCCAGACGAGCCGCTCCGACCCGGCTTCGTCTTCGCCTGCGACATCAACATTCCGCAGGACGAGGACTTCGGCATCCGCATCGAGGACACGGTGGTGATCACCGCTGACGGCTGCGAGGTGCTCTCGGCAGGGCTGCCGCGGACCGTGGCCGAGATCGAGGCGCTCATGCGCGAGCGCGGCCTGCTGCAATGGATGGACGGACGATGACAAGTGGACGCTCCCTGACCCTCGGCGGCCTCGCGCCGCTGCTCCTCCTCCTGGCCGCCGCCGCGCTGCCGGCTCAACAGGTCGACGTTTACTCCCGGCCGGTGCAGGTCGAGCCCAGCCACGACTTCGATGTCCAGCACTACCGCGTCACCCTGTCCTTCGACCTCGAGGCGAAGACCTTCCAGGGCGAGAACCGGATCACCTTGCGCCCCCTGCGCGACGACTGGGACCGCATCCGGCTCGACGCGGTCGACTTGGTGGTCGACGCCGTGCGCGACGCCGACGACCGCCCGCTGGTCTTCCGGCAGGCCGACGGCTCGCTCGAGGTGGACTTCCCCGAACCGTACGCCTACGCCCAGGTGGTCGAGTTCACCGTCGCCTACCGCGGCAGCGACCCGCCGCGCGGGCTCTACTTCGACGACGAGACGGCGGAGCACCCGCGCATGGTGTCCACCGACTCCTTCCCGAACAACGCCCGGCGCTGGATCCCGCTCTACGACTACCCGCACGACAAGGTCACCCAGGAGCTGATCGTCACCGCCCCGCTCGGCAACAAGATCCTCTCGAACGGCCGCCTGGTCGGCGTGAGCGAGGACTCCGCCGCCGGCACGACCACCTGGCACTGGCACCAGGAGCAGCCGCACTCGACCTACCTCTTCATGCTCGCCATCGGTCCCTTCACGGTGCTCGAGGACGAGTACGAAGGCATCCCGGTGAGCTACTGGGTCTACCCCAAGGACGCCGCGGACGCCGCTTGGATCTTCGCCAAGACCCCGGCGATGCTGCGCTTCTACAGCGAGCTGTTCGACTTCCCCTACCCCTGGGCCAAGTACGACCAGGTGACCACGCCTCACGTCGGCGGCGGCGCCGAGGCCACCTCGGCCACGGTGCTCGGCCACCAGCTCATCCATGACCGCCGCGCCGAGCAGGACTACTCCTGGGAGTGGGTCCTGGCCCACGAGATCGCCCACCACTGGTGGGGCGACCTGACCACGCTGCGGGAGTGGTCGCACACCTGGCTCAACGAGAGCTTCGCCACCTACAGCGACTACCTCTACACCCGGCACGTGCTCGGCGACGACGAGGGCGCCTGGAACCTGAGGGGCAAGAAGGAGCAGTACCTGCGCGAGGCCCGCACCCGCTACATGCGGCCGATCGTCTTCGACCGCTACGAGCAGCCGGGCGACAACTTCGACTCCCACACCTATCCGAAGGGGGCGGCGGTGCTGCACATGCTGCGCTTCGTGCTCGGCGACGAGGCCTTCTTCGCCACGCTGCGGCGCTTCCTGCGCGACCACGCCTTCCAGCCGGTCGACACCCACGACTTCATGAACACGGTCAAGGACGCCACCGGGCGCAACCTCGACGGCTTCTTCGAGCAGTTTCTGTACGCGCCGGGGCACCCGGTGTTCGAGGTGGGCCACCGCTGGGACGCCGCGACGGGCGAGCTGGAGCTGCGCGTCGCCCAGGTCCAGGACGCCGCCCGCGGGGTGCCGGTCTACTCGATCCCGGTCGAGATCGGCCTGGTCACCTCGGCCGGCAAGCGCGTCGAGCGGGTCCAGCTCGACGCGGCGGAGCAGGTCTTCCGCTTCGCGCTGCCCGAGCGCCCGCTGCTGGTCCGCTTCGACGAGGGCAACCACCTGCTCAAGGAGTGGAGCTTCC
>JACNJP010000502.1 GCA_014382465.1 Planctomycetota bacterium | reverse complement strand
GCCTATACGCGCCACAGGCAGAGCTTGTTGTATCTTTGACAAGTACCGAGATCACCGTAGTCCACACGCCTCACCTCCTCCACGCCCTGACGACCTGGCCGCGGCGATGTCTGGGGCTGGCGGCTGGGGGGCCCGTGATCCGGTACTGGGCGCCGAGATGGAGGACATGAAGCAGCGGATCCTGGACTGGGTGCTGCTCGAGCCCGGCCGCTTCAGCGTCGAGGCCCTGGCGCGGCGGCTGGCGTGGCTGCCCGGCGTGAGCCAGGACCCGGCCTTCGCGGCCGGCAGCTTCCGCTCGTGCCTGGCCCGGGCCATGTGCCGCCGCCTGCTCCTGGAGGCCCGCCTCGCCGAAGCCGACGGCACCCTCTGGCCTCCGCACGGAAAGCCGCCGGTGGCCTGCCGGATGCAGCCGCGACCGGCGCCGTGGCAGCTCGGAGCGGCCCTGAAGCTGCCGGGGGAGGATCCCTGCCGGTCGCTGGCGGCGGCCTCTAGGCTGGAGCGGTGCCTCTGCCGATCCTGACCCTCCTGCCGCTGCTCCTGACCCTCTGCCAGGACCCCGGGGCGGAGCGGCCGGCGCCGCCGAACATCGTCCTGATCCTGGCCGACGACCTCGGCATCGGCGATCCGGGCTGCTTCAACCCGCGCTCCCGCATCCCGACGCCCCATCTCGACCGGCTGGCGCGCGAGGGCATGCGTTTCACCGACGCCCACTCGCCGTCGGCGGTGTGCTCGCCGACCCGCTACGGTCTGCTGACCGGCCGCTACGCCTGGCGCTCGCGGCTGAAGCAAGGCGTGCTGTGGGGCAACGACCCGATGCTGATCCCGGACGACCAGCCGACCCTGGCCAGCATGCTGCGCGACCAGGGTTACGCCACCGCGGTGGTCGGCAAGTGGCACCTGGGGCTCGGCCGCTTCGATCCCGAGCGGCCCGGCCTCCAGACCGACTTCAGCCGGCCGCTGGCGAGCGGCCCGCGCTCCATCGGCTTCGAGCAGGTGTTCGTGCTGCCGGCCTCGCTGGACATCCCGCCGTACCTCTACGTCGACGGCGACCGAGCCCGCGAGCCCGCCGACACCCTGGTGCGGGGCAGCGAGCTGAGGCGGATGGGCGGCGGCGGGTTCTGGCGCTCGGGGCCGGCCGAGGCCGGCTTCCAGCACGACCAGAGCCTGCCGCTGTTCACCGAGCGGGCGCTGAGCTGGCTGCGCGAGCACCGGGCCCGCCGGCCGCAGCAGCCGTTCTTCCTCTACTTCCCGCTGACCGCGCCGCACACCCCGTGGGTGCCGACCGCCGAATTCCAGGGCCGCAGCCGGGCCGGCTGGTACGGCGACTTCGTGGTCCAGGTGGACAGCGTGGTGGGGGAGCTGATGGCCGCCCTCGAGCAGACCGGCGCCGTCGAGAACACCCTGGTGCTGTTCACCAGCGACAACGGCTCCAACTGGATGATCCAGGACAAGCTCCAGTACGCCCACGACGCCAACCTGGGCTATCGCGGCCAGAAGGCCGACATCCACGAGGGCGGCCACCGCGTGCCGATGATCGCCCGCTGGCCGGGACGGGTGGCGCCAGGGAGCGTGTGCGACGCGCTGATCGGCTTGAACGACCTCTACGCCACCCTCGCCGAGTTGCACGGGTACGCGCTGGCCGCTGGCGAGGCGCCGGATTCGGTCAGTTTCCTGCCCGCCCTGCTGTCCAGCGGGCCCGGCGCCCGCGGCGAGCTGGTCCACCACTCCTTCGACGGCATGTTCGCCATCCGGGACGGCGGCTGGAAGCTGATCGAGGGCCTGGGTTCCGGTGGCTTCACCGGCCCCACGCGCGTCGCCTCGGTTCCGGGCGGCCCCACCGGGCAGCTCTACGACCTCGACGCCGATCCGCACGAGCGCGTCAACCTGTGGCCCGACCGACCGGAGGTGGTGGAGCGGCTGACGGCGCGGCTGCGGGAGATCCGGGGCGGGTGACCCGACTCAGCGGTCGTCCAGCGCCTCCAGCAACTCCCGCTTCGCCGCCCGGTATTCCGCCACCCCGGTCTCGTAGTCGTCGTAGGCCCGGAACACCCGCGCCACGATCCGCTCGTAGGCCGCAGGATCCCTTGCCCGCAGCAGCTCCAGCAGCTCGCGGTCTTCCAGGCCGACGCGGTGGGCTTCGAAGCGCAGGCCGCTCCAGGGGCCGTCTGGACCGGGGTAGACGACGTGGGTGTCGCCGGCGGGCAGCTTGTTCTTGGTGCCGGGTTGGGCCGGGTGATCCACCACGCTCCGGGCGAAGGGGTCGGCCTTGTAGTGGTTGAAGCCCCAGTGGAGGAAGCCGTCGAGGCGGTACTCGGCCGCCGCCCAGCCGAACCACCCCTGCCGCAGGCGCTCCTGGTCGAGCAGCCGGTTCAGCCACGGGCCGCCGGGCACCAGGCAGGTATAGGTCCAGAGGCGGTCGCCGGCGGCGCGCCGCTGCTCGAAGAACTCCCGCTGGGCCTGGAACACCTGCACCTGCGGGCACCAGACGTCCACCGCCCCGACCAGCTCGCGGCTCATGGTGGCCTCGACGATCGGCGCGCCCGGCAGGAGCTCGCGCACCACCGCCGCCAGCTCGCGGTAGTCGGCGGCGTTGACGTCAGTCGGCTCGTCCGCCAGGTGCTGCAACCAGGCGTCCTTCCAGCCGTTCTCCACCAGGCAAGCCTCTAGCGCGCCGAGCATGCGCGCCAGCGCCGCGCGCCCCTCCGGGCTGGTTGCGAGGACCCCGGCCACCGCCAGCTCGAGCCGGTCCTTCGACCAATCGCCGCCCGGTCGCCGCGCCAGCGGCGCCCCCTCGATCCACCACAGGCCGGCCTCGCGGAAGGTCCGCACCCAGCGCTCCAAGCGTTGGCGGCGGAGGAAGGGCTGGCCGTCGTCGCCGAGCGCGAACACCTCCCCCCACGGGATCCAGAACACGTTCTGCCGCCCGCGCGCCATCAGCCCGGCGTAGCGGCGGATCATCTGCCAGTGCGGCTCGCTCCACGGCTCCAGGCCGTGGCGGCGCGCCATCTCGCCCGGGCTGTACCAGTTGGTGTAGCGCAGGGTGTCGCGCCCGGACGGCGGCACCACCGCCTCGTGGACGTGGATCCGCCAGCGCATGCTCCAGAGGTCCGGCCCGTTCCCGACCCCGATCTCCAGGGACCAGACCGCCGCTTCGACTTCGGCAGGGACCGCGATCTCCAGCCGCAGCGCTTCGGTCGGCCGTGGCGACCGGATGGCCGGGTGGCGATCGGGCAGCGAGCGGCGGCTCGGGACGTCGTCCGAGCCGGCTTCGATCTGAAGCGCTTCCATGGCCTCGAAGACCTCGAACGGCGCCCGGCGGATGACGAAGGGGTTCCGCTCGCCCTGGAACTGCTCGGTCCGGCTGCCGAGGCCGGTGTTCTCCTCGACGGGAACCGGGTGGAGGCGGTACCAGACCGGTTCCGCCGCCTCCGGCGCACCGGCGGAGAACAAGGTCAGGGGCGACCCCGGATCCAGTCCGGTCACCAGGACGTCGACGCCGGCGATCGTCCCGCGCGCGTGGTGGGATTCGAACACCAGGACCCCGCCAGCAGGGTCGGAGTCCGGATAGAGCGGCTCCAGCTCGTCGAAGAGGGCGGCCTGCTGCGGCGCTCCAGCCGCGGCGGTCAAGAGCAGCAGCGCGGCGAGGCCAGCCGTCACGATCCGGCCCGGATCACCTCTTCCCCGGCCGGATCAGGCCGAGCAGCAGCAGGAAGACCACCGCGCCGGCGAAGGCGGTGATCAGGGCACCCTGCGTGCCCTCGCCCAGTTGGATGCCGAGCCAGCCCGCCAGCTTGCCGCCGACGAAGGCGCCGATCAGGCCGACGATGACGTTCCCGAGCATGCCGAAGCCGCGGCCCTTCAGGACCAGGCCGGCGAGGAAGCCGGCGACGGCGCCGATCAGGAGGTGCCAGAGGGTGTCCATGGTTCCTGGATCCTACTCTCGGCGACCGGTCGCCGGCGCGGGGCAAAGAGAGAGCCGCCCGGACCAGGTCCGAGCGGCTCAGGTGCGTCACGACCGGGGTCGTGCGCGAGGATCGGGTTCTAGCCGATGACGGTCATCAGGCCGTTGCTGAAGGTCAGCGTGCCCAGGTCGAGGCCGTGTTGCCACACCGTGACGCCCGTGGTGCCGGCCGGAACCGAAGCGGACATGCTGGCGTTGCCGGCACCGTCGGCGGTCATCGCCGGCAGCTCGGTGTAGGGCGCGGTCAGGAGCAGGTTGCCCCACGGGGTGGTGGTCGGGCCGCCACCGCGGAGGGAGTAGCCGTGACGGAAGAGGCCGCCCGGAGTGGCGCCGGAGACGCTCACCGTGGCGACGCCGCCAGCGACCAGGTTGGAGACGGCGAGGGTCAGACCACCGCCACCGCCGCAGCCGTCGTTCAGTTCCCAGTTGTCCGAGAACTCGGAGCCGTAGCCACCGAATCCGTACTCGGTTCCCAGGAGGGAGGAGAGGCCGGAGGTGACCAGGCCGACCTTGGTGGTGGTGAAGTCAGCGACGCCGTTGTAGTCGTAGTCGATGTCGAGGGTGACCGCGTCACCCGAGGCGTCGACGGAGACGGTCACGTGACCGCCCGGGACTTGGGACGGGAAGGAGAAGAAGCCGCCGAAGCCGGGGTAGCCGCCACCGTTGTTGCCGTGGTAGAAGCCGTAGGTGTTGTAGCCGGGGGCGCCGGACTGGTTCTGGATCTTGACGAAGACACTCTCGCCGTTACCCGAGTTGTAGCCGACCACAGCCGCGGCGTAGACCAGGGAGGTCGCGGTGCCGTCGAGATCGAACTCAACCTTGCTGCCAGCGACGGGCGCATTGCCAGAAGTGTGGATCATCTGGCTGAGGGAGGTCAGGCAGTGGACCTGGTTGCTCGCGACCTCGAAGTCGCCATTCACTTCGTTCCAATCGGCGCCCATGCTGCCGCTATTGGCCCGGTTGAAGTCGTCGCACTCGGAGGCGGCGCGGGAGTTGCCGCCGTAGACGACAGCGTTGACGGTCGCAGAAGCGCCGTTGGTGAGGGTTTGGTCGACGACTTGTTGGGCCGAGCCGAGGCTGGCCAGCAGGACGACTGCCAGGGAAGCAGTAAGGGTACGCATCATGTTCGCGTCTTCAGGGGTAGGATGTCTTGGGGTGAGGATGGGGGGCAAACCCATAGGGGCTTCCCCGTGGATCCAGCCGACCAGGGGAATTCGGATCTGTAGGCGAGATTCTTCCCAAGGCTCGATAATTAACCCTTGACCATGCCTTGCGCTGGCGGCTCGGATCGATTTCCGTCGGCCTTTTCTTGTCGATCCAGCCTCAGCCGTTGTGTTGAGTCAATCCACTCGGCGCGCCGTGCGGTTCTTGATCAACACTGTTAAGGGCCTTTTGAACCCTACCGCTTCGGCAGCCCGATTCTGGCGCGGACGAGCTCCTGGAGGCCGGAGG
This sequence comes from Planctomycetota bacterium, assembly GCA_014382465.1. Lineage (GTDB taxonomy): Bacteria > Planctomycetota > UBA1135 > UBA1135 > UBA1135 > J029. The sequence goes on along the minus strand of JACNJP010000502.1, from coordinate 3,530 downwards.
CCCTCCTCCAGGCAGCCCGGTCTCCCTATCGCGCTCGGGAGGGCCCTGCCCGAGAATGCGGAGCGTTTCCCTCTCATGAAGGAAACCAGTTCGCGTTTGGACGGAATCGGCCTGATGACCCCGCTCGGTGGGTACGGGGCGGCCGGTTTCCGGGCTGACCGGACGCCGTTCTTCCAGAGGACCGGAACAGTTACAGTCCTCATTGATGATGACCTTATCTCGGGCTCCCTCCGATGACGAGGCGCATGACCAAGCGTTCGCTGGCCGAATCCTGGACGGCGCCGGCAGCCTCGAACCGCGTGCCTTCTTCGAGGACGTCCTGATGGCGGCCCTCGGTTTCTTCCACAGCGAGACCGGCTTCCTCGACGAGGTGGTGGCCGGGAGTGACGGCCAGCCCGCCCTGCGTTGCCTCGCCATCTCGGACGTCGCCTGGGACGAGCTCCCGCGACGATGCGATGAGGCGGCGGTGACCGGCGGCCTCGAGTTCCGCGAGCTCCCCGCGGGACACCCGCCGCTCGAGGCCTGCCTCAGCCTGCCGATCTGGTCGGGCGGCCAGCAGGTCGGCCTGCTGGGAGTGGCCGATCGCCCGGCCGGCCACCACGCCGAGCACATCGCCCAGGCCCGCCCGCTGTGCGACCTCCTCGGCAGCCTGATCCTGCTGTTCCGGCACCAGCGGAGAGCGGAGCCGATCCGCGCCCACGACCTCTTGGAGCGAGTGGAGGGGGAGCGGAGCGCCGACGAGCGCGCGCGGCTGGAGCGCGCCCTGCACGAGTCCGAGCGGCGTGAGCGCGAGAGCGAGGTCCTGCGAGACGCCCTGGAGTACCTCCAATCCTGCGGCTCCTTCGTCGAGTCCCTCGAGGTGCTGGCGAAGCAGGCGGTGCGGCTGTTCGGCGGCTTCCCGGTGACCGCCTACCGCTTCGACGACGAGGCGGGGGCCTTCTTCCCGGTCGAGGGCCAGGACCCTCAAGCCCAGCTGGTCCAGTTGGCCGACTGCTGGGGCGCCCGCACCGGCCGGCCGCACCTGAGCGACTCGAGCGCAGGCTCGATCTGCTGCCGGCACGGCGCCCTCTCGCCGGAGCAGCAGATGCTGTGCCTGCCGCTGCTCAGCGAGGCCCGGATCCTCGGCCTGCTCACCGTCGGCCCAGCTCCCGCCACCGCCCGCCTCGGCGGCCCGCCGGAGCTCATGCGCAGCCAGCTCCTTGAGTACGGCGTCCTGGCCCGCCAATTCGCGCTGGCGCTGAACAACGTGCGGCTGCGGGAGGACCTGCACCAGCAAGCCACCGAGGACTCCCTCACCGGCCTGGCGAACCGCCGCGAGTTCGAGCACTGCCTGGCGCGCGAGCTGGCCCGCTGGCGGCGCTACCACGAGCCCTTCTCGCTGCTGGTGCTGGACGTGGACCACTTCAAGGAGCTCAACGACCGCCAGGGACACACCCAGGGCGACCGCTTCCTCGAGGCGCTGGCCGCTGGCTGGCGCTGCATGGTGCGGACCGAGGACTGCCTCTCGCGGATCGGCGGCGACGAGTTCGCGGTGCTGCTGGTCCAGGCCGGCAAGGGCGCCGCCGTCGAGAAGGCCGAGGTCCTGCGGGCGTCGGCCGGCTCGCTGGAGACCGGCAGCGGCTTCCGCTGCAGCGTGTCGGTGGGCGTCGCCACGGTGGGCGAGGACGGCTTCGACCGCGACAGCCTGCTGCGGGCGGCCGACCAGGCCCTTTACCGGGCCAAGGAGCGCGGCCGCGACCGCGTGGTGGCGGCGGTGAGCGCGGAGCAGGATCCGCCCGCCCCGCCGGACCGTCGTTGAAGGCGGTCGGCCGGCAGGATCAGCTCCCCGTCCCGCCTTCGGCCGGCCGAGCGCCGAGCGCCACGCGCCGGCCCTCCGCCGCCGACAGGTAGGCGGCGTAGACCACCTCGACCACGTCCAGGCCGAGGCTGCCGTCGGCCAGCGGCGCCCGTCCACCAGCGACGTCGCCGACGAAGGCCTCGCACATGGCGAGGTGGCCCGAGCTCCAGTCCTCGTCCGGCATCGGCGTGCTCCAGCCGGCGCGCGTCCCGAGCTTCTCCTGGAGATAGACCCCGTCGAAGGCGGCCTCGTCGGGGGCGTAGGCCGCCACCAGGTCGTTCGGCGACAGGTTGCAGCTCAGGCGGAAGTTCGAGCCCATCAGCTCCAGCCGGCTCTGCATGCCGCCGAGCTGGACGTCGCTGCCGAAGGCGGTGGCGCGGGTGCCGTCGGAGAAGGCGAGGTTGACGCAGCCCCAGTTCTCGACCCCCTTCCAGCCGGTGGCGACGGCGGTTCGCTCCGGCGCCAGCCCGGCGGCTCGGCTCAGGTCGGCGACCTCGGCGGTGACCGCCACCGGCCGCGTGGGGATGCCGCGCAACCGCTGGCCCTCCTCGCGCTTCAACTGCAGCATGGCGCCGATCGGGTGGGCGCCGAGCCGCAGCAGGGCGCCGCCGCCGGCGAGCTCCCAGGACTTGGCGTGCTCGGCGTGCGAGCCGGAGTGGGCCTCCCAGCCGCGCATCTCGAGCAGGACGCCGCCGGAGGCCGCCGCCAACTCGCGCGCCTTGACCACCGACGGGGCGTAGATCCAGTTCTCGCCGTAGAGGAGCCGGGTGCCGGCGGCCTCGGCGGCGGCGATCATCGCCCGGCCGTCGGCCAGGGCCAGCTCCAGCATCCGCCCCGGCTCGGTCTTGGCGATCCGCCGCGCTTCGGTCGGGTTGTCGAAGCCGTGGCCGGAGAAAGCGGTCAGCGGCTTGGTGCAGACCACGTGCTTGCCGGCCTCGGCGGCGGCCACCGCGAAGCGGCGGTGCAGGTGGTTCGGCACGCACAGGTCGACCAGGTCGATGTCGTCCCGGGCCAGCAGGGCGTAGACGTCGGACTCGACCTGGGCGACGCCGTGCTCGGCGGCGAAGGCCATGGCCTTGTCCGGGTCGGAGGAGGCCACGGCCACCAACTCGGCCCGGACGCCGGCCACCCGGCGGTAGCAGCGGGCGCGGGTCTTGGCGAGGAATCCGGAGCCGACGAGGCCGATGCGGATGGAGTCGGAGGCGGCCATGGCTGGGTTAGTCTAGGCGCCGCGATGTCTCTGGTCCGCGCTCACGCCGCCGCCCGCGCCGGTCTGATCGGCAACCCGTCCGACCTCTACGGCGGCTGCGGCATCGGCTTCACCATCGGCGACTTCGGCGCCGAGGTCGAGCTGGCGCCGGCGGGGGAGTGCCGCTTCCCGTCGCCGCTGATCGAGGCGGCCTGGAAGGTGCTGGGCGATCCCGAGTTGCCGCCGTGCCGCGCCCGCTTCCGCTGCGACGTGCCGCGCCAGGCCGGCCTGGCCGGCTCGAGCGCGATCGCGATCGCCGCGCTGCGGGCCTTCGAGGCCTTCTACGGCTTCAGGCTGCCGCCCTCGCGGCTGGCGGGGCTGGCCATTAAGGCCGGGCACGCGCCGCTCGGCATCCGCGCGGGGCCCCTGGACCTCCTCATCCCGGCCCACGGCGGCCCGCTGTGGATCGGCCTCGCCCGTCCCTTCCGGCTCCCCCCCGCCGGG
>JACNJP010000376.1 GCA_014382465.1 Planctomycetota bacterium | reverse complement strand
CGGCGCGCAGGCGGCGGCTGCCCGGCGCCCCGCGTGGGCCTCGCCCGACCGGCCCCCGGCCCGCACCCCGGCGGGCCGGGGCGGCGGCCGGCCCCCCCCCGCCCGGGGCGGGTGGCGCCGCGCCGGCATGAGGCGGCCGCCCCCGGTCGAGGATGGCCGTCTGCGCTGCGGCAACGCCTCCCGCGGCGGCCTGCTGGCCCGCGACCTGGAGCGGCTCGAGAGCCGCTGGGCGCGCTTCCGCCAGGCCGCCGGCCGCCGGCTGGAGGCCGAGTCCGGGCTGTGGCTCGAGCCGGCCCTCGCGGTGCACAGCTTCTTCGCCCCTCATCCGCTATGGGCGGTCTACCTCGACGGCTCGTTACGGGTGCTGACGGCCGTGCGCCTGGCGCGCTTCCGCGCCTTGCCCGCGCCCCCCGGCGCGGCCGCCGCCCTGCTGCTCCCGCCCGACCTGGCGGCGCCGCCGCGACCTGGCGACCAGCTCGAGCTCCTGCGCGGCCAGCCCCGGGATCCGGCGAGACCGGACGGGCTATCCTGAGCCGGATGCCGCCTCTGCTCCGCAGCCTGCGCCCGCGCCAGTGGACCAAGAACCTGGTGGTCTTCGCCGGCCTGGTCTTCAGCGGCCAGGTCCTCGGCGCCGGGACCCTCGACGGCTACTCCCCCGCCCTGGCCGCCTTCTGGGCCTTCCTGGCCTTCTGCGCCGCCTCCTCGGCCGTCTACTTGGTGAACGACGTGCTCGACCGCGAGCGCGACCGGCTGCACCCGGTGAAGCGGCTGCGGCCGATCGCCTCGGGGCAGGTCGCTCCCCGGCCCGCCCTCGGTCTGGCGGCGCTCCTGGCGGCCGCGGCGGTGGCCGCCAGCTTGCTCCTGGCCCGGCCGGCCGCCGGTCCGGTGGCGGCCTACCTGGCGCTGCAGCTGGCCTACTCCCTGCGGCTGAAGCACGTCGTGCTGCTGGACGTGTTCTGCATCGCCGCCGGTTTCCTGCTGCGGGTGCTGGCCGGGGTCTGGGCCATCGACGTGCCGCTGTCGCCCTGGCTGGTGGCTTGCTCGGTGCAGCTGGCCCTGTTCCTGGCGCTGTGCAAGCGCAAGGCCGAGCTGGTCGCGCTCGACCAGGAGGCACCCGACCAGCGGCCGCTGCTGGCCGAGTACGACGGCCCCGGCCTCGACGTCATGGTGGCCATCGTGGCCTCGGCGACGGTGGTGACCTACGGCCTCTACACCCTGCTGCCGGGGGCCCTGCTGTCCCTGGACGTCGAGATCGAATCGCAAGCCGGCCGCCCGGGCATGGTCTGGACCTTCCCTTTCGTGCTCTACGGGGTGCTGCGCTACCTCCACCTGGTCTACCAGAAGGAGCGCGGCCAGCGGCCCGAGCGGCTGCTGATCGAGGACCGACCGCTGCTCCTGGCCATCCTCGGCTACGCCGCCGTGGTCGCGGTGGTGCTCTACCGCTGAACCGATGAAGGTGGTCCTCACCGGCGGCGCCGGCTTCCTCGGCTTCCACCTGTCGCGCGGGCTGGCTGAGCACGACCGGCTGCTGCTCGACCTGGAGACGGTCGCCGGAGACGAGCTGGCCGGCGCGGCGGCGATCCGGGGCGACGTCCGCGACCGGGAGCTGCTGCGGCGCGCCTTCGACGGCGCCGACGCCGTGGTCCACGCCGCGGCGGCGCTGCCGCTGTGGAAGCCGGCCGAGATCCGAAGCGTCAACACCGACGGCACCCGCGCGGTGCTCGACGCGGCGCAGGAGCTGGGCGTGCCGCGGCTGCTGCACGTCTCCTCGACCGCGGTCTACGGCATCCCCGACCACCATCCGCTGGACGAGGACGACGCCATGCACGGCGTCGGCCCCTACGGCGAGAGCAAGGTGGCCGCCGAGCGCCTGGTGGAGGAGGCGCGACAGCGCGGCCAGGCCGTGGCGGTGGTGCGGCCGAAGACCTTCCTCGGCCCCGAGCGCCTCGGCGTGTTCCAGATCCTGTTCGAGTGGGTGCGCCAGGGCCGGCGCATCCCGGTGATCGGCGGCGGCCGCAACCGCTACCAGCTGCTCGACGTCGAGGACTTGGTCGCGGCGGTGCGGCTGCTGCTCGAGCTGCCGGCGGGCCAGGCCAACGCCACCTTCAACGTCGGCGCCGGCGACTTCGGCAGCGTCGAGGAGGACCTCGGCGCGCTGTTCGAGCACGCTGGCTCGGGGAGCCGTCTGCTGCGCACCCCCGCCTGGCTGGCCAAGGGCAGCCTGTCGGCGCTCGAGGCGCTCAGGCTGTCGCCGCTCTACAAGTGGGTCTACGGCACCGCCGACCAGGACTCCTGGGTCGAGACTGGGCGCCTGCGCGCGCTCGGCTGGGAGCCGCGCTGGAGCAACGCCGGCACCCTCATCCGCACCTACGACTGGTACCTGGCGAACCGCGCCGGGCTGAGCCAGGCCGGCGTCGGCCACCGGACGCCGTGGCGCGAAGGCGCCCTCGCGATCCTGCGGCGCTTCCTGTGAGCCGGGCCGGCGCCGCGGCTATTCCCTGGTCTTGGCCGTAGGCGTCAACTGGGTGAAGGTCAGCTGGGTGACCTCCCACAGGTCGTCGCGCTCGGCGCCGGGGTCGGGGCCCTTGCGCCGCCTCGAGCTGCCTTCGCCGGCCGGCTGCAGGACCAGCTTGGTGGTGCGCAGCCGCGGCATGAGCAGCTCGGTGTTGAAGAGGAAGCGCGTGATCTGGTCGCGGCTGAAGTGCGGCGGGTCCTTCTCGAAGCCGAGGGTGAATTCGCGCTCGATGGCGTTCTTCTGCTGGCTCTCGCGCATCGGCGCGGTCACCGGCGCCATGTGCTGGGTGCGGGCCTGGACCTGGAAGTGGGTCAGGTAGCCCTCGTCGGACTCGGCCACCACCGAGTTGGCGCGCCGCACCCGCAGGTACTCGGTGTCCTGGACGATCCCCCGCAGCGCCACCTTGCTGGCCTCGAGGCCGTCGTTGTAGCGGTTGAACCAGCTCCCGATCCCGAGGCGGAGGCCGCCGGCGACGACCGCCAGGACCAACAGGAGGACCAGCGTCCGGCGGCTGCTCATGATTCCACTCCCTTCACGGTCGAGACCCGGACGACGATGGTGCCGACGCGGGCGGTGTTCTCGGCGGCCGCCGCGACCTCGCCGCTGTAGACCGGCGAGCCGGCGACCCAGTCCTGGATGCGGAAGGCGCTCAGCAGCTCGTCGAACTTGCGCGAGGCCGTCACCTCGTCGCCGAAGACGGTCAGCTTGATCTTGACCTCGACGAAGGGCTCGGCGTCCTTGGCACGCGGCTGCTGGGAGAGGAAGTCGATGTTCTCGAGCATCCAGCGGCCGTCGAACTGCTGCTCGAGCTCCCGGTCGAGCACCCCGAAGACCAGCCGCCAGGCCTCGAGGCAGGACTGCGGGTGGACCAGGTCGCCCTCGCCGAGCATCTCGTCGAGGTCCTGGCGGGCCTTCTTGACCCGGCTCCGCAGGGTCTGGACCCGCTGCAGGTCGTCGAGGTCCAGGCCCTCGACCCCCTTGATGAACCAGCTGTCCGGGTCCTCGGCGCGCTTGGCCTGGTTGAGGCTGTCGACCTCGGCGGCGGCGTCGAGGTAGATGGCCTGGTTGTCGGACACCAGGACGTCGCGGGTGCGCTTGAAGAGGATCACGGAGTCCACCAGCAGGAAGGCGATCAGGCCGACCAGCATCAGGGTCAGCGGCCCTTCGAGCCGCTCCAGGCCACCGGTCTGGCGGTACTCCTCCTGGCGGAAGTTCATCGCCGACCCGGCCACCCCCGCTCCGCGCAGGGCGGCGCCGAGGGCGACGGCGTCCGGGGCGTCCTCCTGCCCGGGAACCAGGACCAGGGTCTCGACCGAATAGCCGAGGCGCTGTCTCAGGGCCTCGGCGAGGCCAGGGACCTCCTGGCCGAGCAGGTGCAGGCGGCTGACGGTGATCCCGGCGAGGGCGGTGAGGCCGCGGCGGACCTCGGCGATCAGCCGCCGGTTGAAGCTGCTGCGCAGCTCGGGCGAGGCGTGCGCCAGCACTCCCTCGAAGTCCATGCGGGCCGGCAGGCCGGCGTCGGCGCCGAACAGCATGGCCGGGGCGGCGGCGGGCTCCTCGGTGCTGGGCTCGTCCTCCTCAGCCCCCTCGTGGACCTCCATCACTTCGGACAGCGCCAGCTCGCCGGCGCCCTCTTCGGCCGCCATGCCGCGGCCGAGCTCGCGCCAGCCCATCGGGATCTTGCGGGCGGAGCGGACCCCCTCGGCGGAGCTGACCAGCAGCAGGCTGGAGTAGGAGCCGATGTAGAGGAAGGCCTGGAAACCGGCCGGGAGGTCGGGATCGGGCGGCACCGTCCCCAAGGCCACGGCCAGCGCCCCGAGGTCGAGGTCGAGCACCGGCGGGTCCTGTCCAGCGCCTTCGGCCACCTCGAGGGCGGCGGCGATCTGGGCCTTCGGCAGGGCGGCGACCAGCAGGGTCGCGGTGGCGCGGTCGTCGGCCAGCTCGAGGTAGTCGCAGACGACGTCGTCGATGTCCAGGTGGTAGAGGTCCGACTCGACCTCGAACTTGAGCACCTGGTGGATCTTCTCGCGGTCCGAGAAGGGCAGGCTGAGCTCGCGCAGCACGGTGTCCATCGAGGGGACCGTGACCACCAGCTGGTCGACCTTGCCGAGGCCGGCCTCCTTCAGCGAGCGGCCGAGGGCCTCGGACAAGGCGAGCGCCGGGTCCGGCTCGTCGGGAGCCAGGCCGCCCGAGCCGTGAGGGCCCAAAGACCACTTGCGCGCGCCGCCTTCCACGAGCGCGTAGGAGTAGCCGTCAGGCCGGAGATGGATTCCGAGGGAGCGGGCCATCGTGAATGGGGCTCAGGTTAGCGGGGGCCGCCACCGGCGGAAAGCAGGGCTTGCGGCATCTCGAGGCGGGCGGCCGTCTGGCGCTGCTCCGGATCGAGGATCGCGGTCCGGATCAGGTGCTCGAAACGGCGGTCGAGCTCGGCCAGATCCGGCTCCAGCAGGCTGCGGCTGGCGTCGTAGATGAGCTGCCGCTGGCGGGAATAGTAGGTGAGCAGGACCCGCAGGTCCTGGCGCTGGTCCTGGTCCAGGTCGACGGCGGCCGCCAGGCCGCTCTCGTAGGCGGCCAGGTCCGGGTCCTGGAGGGTCATCGGCGGCGAGGGCCAGCGCTGCCCGCCGCTGAAGCCGAACACCAGGCCGGCGGCGAAGGTCAGCAGGGCCGGGAGCAGGATCCGCATCTACTCCCGCTGGTCCGTGGGGGCCGGGGCGGCAGGGGCCGGGCGCTGGAGGATCTCGCGCACGGCGCGGTCGATGTCCCGCTGGTCGTTGGCGGCGACGTCGCGCGGCAGGGTGCGCTGACCGACCACCAGCAGCCCGAGCCCGACGGCCAGCATCAGGGCCGCGGCAAGGGTCCAGGACCGGAGTCCCCGCGAGAGCTCGTGGACCTCGCCGGCGAGGCCCTCCTCGAAGCGGAAGCTCATGCGGGCGACGGCCTCGGCGCTGGCGGCGGCCGGCTGGAGCAGCTGCAGCTCGCCGTGCAGGGAGCGCCACTGGGCGACCGCGGCGCGGCAGCCGGGGCACTCCATCAGGTGGGCGCGGACCTCGACCGATTCCAGCTCGGAGACCTCGTCATCGAACCAGGCGCCGACGCGGCGGGCCCAGGTGTGGCAGGCGTGCATCAGAGTCCCTCCTCCAGGCGCCGCAGCTCGACGCCGAGCCGGGCGCGACCACGGAAGATGCGCGACTCGACCGTGCCCTGGGCGGTGCCCAGGATGCGGGCGATGTCGCGGTAGGAGAGCCCCTCGAGCTCGCGCAGCACCAGGACCTCCTTGAACTTGCGCGGCAGCCTGTCGAGCGCGCTGCGCACCAGCTGGCGCCGCTCGGCGGCCGAGCTCTGCTCGTCGGGGCCGGCGCCGGGATCGACCGCCGCGACCTCGCCGCGCTCGTCGGTGACCACCGCGAAGGGCTGCATGCGCTTCTGGCGCACCAGCTTGCGCCGGTGGTCGAGCAGGGTGTTGAGGGCCACCTGGTAGAGCCAGGTCGAGAGCTTGGCCTCGCCGCGGAAGGTGTCGAGGCGGCGCTGGACCTTGAGGAAGACCTCTTGGACGCCGTCCTCGGCTTCGAGGGGGTCGAGGCCGCAGCGCAGGGCCAGGCCGTAGACCCTGGGGCCGTAGTCCCGGAACAGCGACTCGAGACGGCCGTCCGGCCGCGGTCGGCCGCCCACGGGGGCGCCCTCCTGGGGCGGATCCGGATGGGCTCGAGTCATCGGAGAGGGTCTCACGGTCCTTGCGACGGGCCGGAACCGGGCTTCCTTCCCTAATCGAAGTGCGGTAACAAGTGACCGAGCTTGTCTCGCTTGGTGCGGAGATAGCGCTCGTTGTGCTCGCCGGGCACGCTCGGCATCGGCAGGTGTTCCTCGACCTCCAGGCCGTAACCCTTGAGGCCGGCCATCTTGCGCGGGTTGTTGGTCAGCAGGCGCATCTTGCGCACCCCCAGGTCGTGGAGGATCTGGGCGCCGATGCCGTACTCGCGCATGTCGGCCGGGAAGCCGAGCTTCTCATTGGCCTCCACGGTGTCGGCCCCGAGTTCCTGCAGCTTGTAGGCCTTGAGCTTGTTCGCCAGGCCGATGCCGCGGCCCTCCTGGCGGATGTAGAGCAGCACGCCTTGGCCGGCCTCGGCGATCTGCAGCAGGGCGGCGTCGAGCTGCTGGCCGCAGTCGCAGCGCAGGCTGCCGAACAGGTCGCCGGTCAGGCACTCGCTGTGGACCCGGACCATCACCGGCTGCGTCAGCGGAGGGAACTTGTCGGCCGGCTGGTCCGGCGGCTCGGCCCAGCCGTAGGTCAGCGCGACGTGGTCCTTCTGGTCGGTCAGCGAGTGGTAGAGGTGGAGGGTGAAGTCGCCGTAGCGGGTCGGCAGGCGCACTCCGTCGACGGCGCGCTCGATCAGCTTCTCCCGCCGGCGGCGGTACTCGATCATGGCCTCGACGGTCAGGATCCGGAGGCCGTGCTTCTCGGCGAAGCGCTCGAGGTCGGGCAGCCGCGACATCGTGCCGTCCTCGTTCATGATCTCGCAGATGACGCCGGCCGGACGCAGCCCGGCGAGGCGCGCCAGGTCGACCGAGCCCTCGGTCTGCCCCGGCCGGACCAGGACTCCCCCCTCGCGGGCCCGCAGCGGGAAGATGTGGCCGGGCCGGGCGAGGTCGGCCGGCCGCGTCGAGGGATCGACCGCCACCAGGATGGTGTGGGCGCGGTCGGCGGCCGAGATGCCGGTGGTGACGCCCTCGCGGGCCTCGACCGACTCGAGGAAGGCGGTGCCCATGCGCGAGGTGTTGTCGGCCACCTGGGGCCGCAGGCCCAGGGTGTCACAGATCTCGCCGTCCAGGGCCAGGCAGATCAGCCCGCCCCCCTCCTTGCGCATGAAATTGATGAGCTCGGGGCTGATCTTTTCGGCCGCGAGGACCAGGTCACCCTCGTTCTCGCGCCTCGGATCGTCCACCAGGATGACCATCCGGCCCTGCTGGATGTCCTCGATCGCCTCTTCGACGGTAGCGTAGACCATGGTTCGAAAGCGCCGATCGGGCGCTTGGATCCCCGCATTCTATCCCCCATGGGCGGTCGAACCGCACCCGGCGACCGCCTTCTTTGGCCCTCCGCGGCGCCTCGGGGAGCCCTCTGCCCTGCCGCTGGGGCAGGCCCACAGGCATTTTCCGACATCCTTTTCCAGAAGGCTCAATCCTTGGGCGGGTGGGGTCGATAGAAGGGCGTGGAGCATTTCCGTAATCCTAAAACCCAGCCCCCCCGGCTCGGCCCCCTGCGGGCCGGACTGCTGGCCGCCGCCACCGGAGTGGCCGTGGCGAGCGCGCTCGTCGCCCCCGAGGTCGAGACCCTGCGCGAAGCCCGCGACGCCCACACCTACGCCCTGATCCAGCTCGAGGACCAGCTCCAGGTGCTGCACGAGTCCCAGGACGCGCTGGAGGCCGAATTCGAGGGTCAGGAGGGCCGGCTGAGCGGCAGCGACCAGGCCCTGGTCCAGCTCCGCGCCCAGCTCGCCGCCTCCTACTCCTTCCAAGGCAACCTGAATGCCGACCTGTCCGGGCTCCGGAACGAATTCAAGGCCCAGACCGCCGCCCTGGCCCAGCGCAGGAGCGACCTGGAGCAGTCCACCGTCCGCGAGGAGGTGGACCCGCGGCTCGAGCAGTCACGCCACCGCGCCGACCTGCGGCGGAACATCCTCGACCCGGTGTTCCAGCTCGCTGGGGACGAGGCGGTCGGCAGCGCCGTGATGGTCTGGGAAGGCGAGGACCAGCAGGGCCCCTACCAGCTCGCCCTGACCAGTTACCACGTCGTCCGCGACATCCTCGGCGAGGACGAGGAGCGCGGCGCGGTCGACGGTTTCGTCGAAGCCGGGGAGAGCGACGAGATCCGGGTCCGCTGCACCTTGCTGGCCAAGGACGTGCCCACCGACCTGGCCCTGCTGCGGGTCGACGGCGGCGGCTGGCTCGGCAAGACCGCCAGGATCGCGCCGCTGGCGCGGGATGCTCAGATCGAGGTCTTCAGCCCGGTCTACACCGTCGGCTGCCCGCTCGGCACGGCCGCCCAGGCCACCCATGGAGAGGTCACGCGCAAGCACTGGCAGGTCGGCGGTGAGGACTTGTGGATGATTTCCAGCCCGGCCTACTTCGGGAATTCGGGAGGCGGTGTGTTCCTCGAGGAGACCCAGGAATTGATCGGGGTCTTCGCCAAGATCTACACCCACGGAAGCTACCGGCCGCAGGTCGTGACCCACATGGGGCTGGCGGTGCCGCTGCCGGTCCTGCACGAGTGGCTCGAGAGCGAGGGCTACGGCCACCTGCTGCCGCCGGACCAGGCCGATCTGGCGATGGCCGCAGAAGCCAGCCACGAGGGCGACGAGCAGGAATAGGGCCACGGACCAGGATCCGGCTGCTACGGGCGCTTCGGGCACTTCGGGCAGGTATCGGGGAAC
>JACNJP010000201.1:5796-8988 GCA_014382465.1 Planctomycetota bacterium | reverse complement strand
CGCGGGGCCCGCCGGGCCGGCCAGCGTGCGGCGACGAGCCCTGCCCGCCGCCCGCGGCGCGAGCGCTCGGCGCGTGACCCGCGCCTGCCGCGACCGCGGCATCGAGGCGGTGGCGGTCTACTCCGAGGCCGACCGCGACATGCCCTACGCCGAGCTGGCCGACGACTCGGTGTGCATCGGCCCGCCCGAGCCGGCCAAGAGCTACCTGCACATCCCGAGCATCATCGCCGCGGCCGAGATCGCCGACGTCGACGCGCTCCACCCGGGCTACGGCTTCCTGGCCGAGAACGCGCGCTTCGCCGAGATGTGCGCCGCCAGCGGCATCACCTTCATCGGCCCGCCGGCCGAGGTCATCGCCGGCTGCGGCGACAAGGCCAACGCCAAGGAGCTGGCGCTGAAGGCCGGGGTGCCGGTGGTGCCGGGCTCCGACGGCCTGGTGGACTCCGCCGAGGACGCGGTCGGCATCGCCCGCCAGATCGGCTATCCGGTGATCATCAAGGCCACCGCCGGCGGCGGCGGCCGCGGCATGCGGGTGGCCCACAACGAGGTCAGCCTGGTCAACGGCTTCCACCAGGCGCGCGCGGAGGCCGCCACGGCCTTCTCCAACCCGGCGGTCTACCTGGAGAAGTTCGTCGAGAACCCGCGCCACGTCGAGTTCCAGGTCCTGGCCGGGCTGGAGGGGAACGTCATCCACCTCGGCGAGCGCGACTGCTCGATCCAGCGCCGCCACCAGAAGCTGATCGAGGAGTCGCCGTCGCCGGCCCTCGACCCGGAGCTGCGCCAGCGGATGGGCGCCGCGGCGGTGGCCTTCTGCCGGGCGGCCGGCTACCGCAACGCCGGCACGGTCGAGTTCCTGCTCGACAAGCACGGCGAGTTCTACTTCATGGAGCTCAACGCCCGCATCCAGGTCGAGCACTGCGTCACCGAGATGGTCAGCGGCGTCGACCTGGTCCAGTGGCAGCTGCGGATCGCCGGCGGCGAGAAGCTGAGCCTGGCGCAGGAGGACGTGCAGCTGAAGGGCCACGCCATCGAGTTCCGCATCAACGCCGAGAACCCCGAGATGAACTTCTCGCCGACCCCCGGCCGGATCGAGCGGCTGGTGCTGCCGGGCGGCCGCGGTGTGCGGGTCGACAGCTACCTGGCCGCCGGCTGCACCATCCCGCGCTGGTACGACTCGATGATCGCCAAGGTGATCGTCCACGGCGCCGACCGCGCCGAGGCGATCCGCATCGCCCGCCGGGCCCTGCGCGAGATCCGCATCGAGGGTCCGGGTCTCAAGAACACCACCCCTCTGCACCGCCAGATCCTGGAGCACGCCGACTTCGTCAACGGCGCGGTCGACACCGGGTTCCTGGAGCGGCTCCTGGAGTCCTGACCATGCCCCGCGCACTCGTCACCGGCGCCGCCGGCTTCCTCGGTTCCCACCTCTGCGACAAGCTGCTCGGCCTCGGCTACGAGGTCGTCGGCATGGACAACCTGATCACCGGCGACCAGCGCAACCTGGCGCACCTGCACGACGACCCGAACTTCAGCTTCGTCCGCCACGACGTCACGCAGTTCATCCACTGCCCGGGCGAGCTCGACGAGGTCTACCACTTCGCCTCGCCGGCGTCGCCGATCGACTACCTGCGGATCCCGATCCAGACCATGAAGGTGGGGGCGCTCGGCACCCACAACTGCCTGGGGCTGGCGCTGGCCAAGGGCGCGCGCTTCCTGATCGCCTCGACCTCCGAGTGCTACGGCGACCCGCTGGTGCACCCGCAGACCGAGGACTACTACGGCAACGTCAACCCGGTCGGCCCGCGCGGCTGCTACGACGAGGCCAAGCGCTTCGCCGAGGCGCTGACCATGAGCTACCACCGCCACCACGGGCTGCAGACGCGCATCGTGCGCATCTTCAACACCTACGGCCCGCGCATGCGGCTCGACGACGGCCGGGTCCTGCCGGCCTTCATCGGCCAGGCGCTGCGCGGCGAGCCGCTGACGGTCTTCGGCGACGGCTCGCAGACGCGCTCCTTCTGCTACGTCGACGACCTGCTGGAGGGCATCTACCGGCTGATGCAGTCCGACGAGGTCTACCCGACCAACATCGGCAACCCCTCCGAGATGTCGATCATGGACTTCGCGGTCAAGATCCAGGCGACCCTCGGCACCGACTTCCCGGTCGAGAGCCGGCCGCTGCCGGAGAACGACCCCAAGGTGCGCCAGCCGGACATCTCCAAGGCCCGGTCGCTGCTCGGCTGGGAGCCGCTGATCGACCTGGACGAGGGACTTCGCCGCACCATCCCCTTCTTCCAGGGGCGGGTGAAGGGCCGGACCCCGACCGAGGCCTAGGCTGCCATGTGCGGCATCGTTGCAGCGGTCCGCGCCGACGGCGACGTCGTCGCCGACGTCATCGCCGGGCTCAAGACGCTGGAGTACCGCGGCTACGACTCCGCCGGCGTCGCCGTCCTGAGCAGGGACGGCATCGAGGTGCGGCGCAAGATGGGCAAGATCGCCGAGCTCGAGAAGGAGCTGGCCAGCAACGCCCTTCCGGCCTCGCCGCAGGCCATCGCCCACACCCGCTGGGCGACCCACGGCGCGCCCGCCGACCGTAACGCCCACCCGCACACCGACGACAGCGGCCGGGTGGTGGTGGTGCACAACGGCATCATCGAGAATTACATCGAGCTGCGCGGGCAGCTCCAGGCCCAGGGCCACGCCTTCAGCTCCGACACCGACTCCGAGGTCATCGCCCACCTCATCAGCCACCACCACCGCGGCGGCGACAGCCTGCACCTGGCGACCCGCAAGGCGGTCGGCATGGTCCACGGCGCCTACGCCCTGGTGGTGGCCTCGGCAGACGAGCCGGGGGTGCTGGTGGTCGCCCGGCACGACTCGCCGCTGGTGGTCGGGGTGGGGGACGGCGTCAATTACGCCGCCTCCGACATGCCGGCGCTGCTCCACCTGACGCGCGACTTCCTGGTGCTGGCCAACGGCGAGACGGCGGTGCTGACGCCGGCCTCGGCGGTCGTCCACGACCCCGACGGCGCCGGCACCACAACCGGCCGCCTGTCACTCTGCGCCGCTTATACGCCGACGAACTCGTTAAACAATCGGGGCAGGTCCCGGCTGAGGGCCCGCTCGGGCTCCCGGCCCCCCCCCCCCACTCTTTTGTGGGGTTCCCCGGGGCGGCCCCGGGTGGTCCCGACC
>JACNJP010000201.1:0-5786 GCA_014382465.1 Planctomycetota bacterium | reverse complement strand
TCGGCGGTCGTCCACGACCCCGACGGCGCGCCGGTCGCGCGGCCGCTGACCCGCTGCGACTGGACCCCGGAGCAGGCCCAGAAGGGCGGCTACCGGCACTTCATGCTCAAGGAGATCGAGGAGCAGCCCGACGTCCTGGCGCGCACCGCCTTCGAGCGCCTGCGCGACGAGGAGGGCGACGTCGAGTTCGAGGACGGCTTCGCCTTCGGCGACGACGAGCTGTCCTCCTTCCGCCGCCTGCGCTTCATGGCCATGGGCACCAGCTTCCACTCGGCGCTGCTCGGCAAGCTGATGCTCGAGGAGCTGGCGGCCCTGCCTGGGGACACGCTCAACGCCAGCGAGTTCCTCTACAGCCCGCGGCTGCCCGAGCAGGACGCCCTGACGGTGGTGATCTCGCAGTCCGGCGAGACCGCCGACAGCCTGCGGGCGATGCGCGAGGTCCAGGCCCGCGGCGGCCAGGTCCTCGGGCTGTGCAACGTCCGCGGCTCGACCCTCGACCGCGAGGCCGACCACGTGATCCTGACCCACTGCGGTCCGGAGGTCGGGGTCGCCTCGACCAAGGCCTTCTTCGGCCAGGTGGTGGCCCTCTACCTGCTGGCGGTGCGCGTCGGGCGGGCGCGCCGGGTCCTGGACGCCGCCGCCGGCCGGCGCCTCCTCGACGACCTGCGGCACCTGCGGCCCAAGCTGGACGCCCTGTTCGGCGCCGAGGAGCAGGCCGCCACCGGGCGCGCCGCCGACCTGCTCGAGCCGGCCGCCGGCTGCCTGTTCCTGGGCCGCAGCCTCAATTACCCGATCGCCCTCGAGGGCGCCCTCAAGCTCAAGGAGATCAGCTACATCCACGCCGAGGGCTACGCGGCGGGCGAGATGAAACACGGGCCGATCGCCCTGATCTCGCCCGAGTTCCCGGTGGTCGCGATCGCCACCCCGGGCCGCACCTACGAGAAGATGCTGTCGAACATCGAGGAGGTCCGGGCCCGCGGCGGCCGGGTCATCGCCGTCGGCGTGCGCGGCGACCAGCGCCTCGGCGAGCTCGCCGACGCCGTGCTGCCGGTGCCTGAGGTGCCGGAGCTGCTGTCGCCGCTGGTCAACGTCATCCCGCTGCAGCAGCTCTCCTACGAGGTCGCCCTGCGGCTCGGCCGCGAGATCGACCAGCCCCGCAACCTCGCCAAGTCGGTGACGGTGGAGTGACATGAGTGAGATCCGCCCGCGCCCCTTCGAGAAGGTCCTGATCACCGGGGCCGCCGGCTTCATCGGCTCCCACCTGGCCGAGCGCTGCCTGGAGCTGGGCGCCGAGGTCACCGGGGTCGACGTCTTCGACGACTTCTACGACCCGTCCGTCAAGCGACAGAACGTGCTCCGGGCAGCCGCCAGCGACCGCTACCGCCTGGTCGAGGCCGACATCCGCGACCGCCCGGCGATGCGCGCGCTGGTCGCCGGCGGCGGCTTCGACGTCGTCATGCACCTGGCGGCCCGCGCCGGCGTGCGGCCGTCGCTGGAGCAGCCGGCGCTCTACTACGACGTCAACGTCCAGGGCACGCTGTCGCTGCTCGACGCCGTGCGCGAGGCGGACCCGTCGATCCGCTTCGTCAACGCCAGCTCGTCGAGCGTCTACGGCGGCCTCACCGAGACGCCCTTCCGCGAGCAGGACGAGAATTCGCGGCCGGTGTCGCCCTACGCCGCCAGCAAGAAGGCCGGCGAGGTGCTGTGCTACACCTACCACCACCTCTACGGCCTCGACACCGTCAGCCTGCGCTTCTTCACTGTCTTCGGCCCGCGCCAGCGCCCCGAGATGGCGATCGCCAAGTTCGCGCGCCTGATGCAGCAGGGCCGGCCGATCCCGATGTTCGGCGACGGCAGCACCGCGCGCGACTACACCTACGTCGACGACATCGTCGACGGTGTGGTGCGCGCGATGGAGCGCTGCCAGGGCTACGAGATCTACAACCTCGGCGAGTCCCGCACCACCAGCCTGCGGGAGCTGATCCGGCAGCTCGGCGAGGCCCTGGGCATCGAGCCGCGCATCGAGCAGCAGCCGCTCCAGCCCGGCGACGTCACGATCACCTACGCCGACGTCTCCAAGGCCAGGCGGCTGCTCGGCTACGACCCCAGGACGCTGGTCAGCGAGGGGCTGGCCCGCTACGCCGCCTGGCTCGCGGGCGGTCAGCCCTCGCGGTAGCGCTTGGCGAGGTCCGGGTCGTCGAAGACCAGCCGGCCCTTGAAGCTCTCCTCGTCGCGCAGGACCCAGATGTTGTCGCCGTCGAGCTTGAAGTCCGGCCCCCGCACCAGGCTGACCAGCTCGGCCATGGTGCGCACCGGCACCCAGCCGTCGTCGGCGTTGGCGGCGGTGGTCCGCACGGCGACGACGATGTCCCCGACCCGCAGGCCCAGCCGCTCGGCCGTGGTGTCGCGGTAGACCCGCGTCAGCCGGACCACCTGCATGACCCGGTTCTGCCAGCCGCGCCGGTAGGTGATGCGGTCGGGGCGGGCGTCGAAGCCCAGCAGGCCGAGGGTCTCGCGCAGCTCCGGCGGCAGCAGCCCCAGCTCGACCTGGCGCTCCTCGCCGGCCTGGTCGAGGACCACCAGCGGCACCTCCTCGCCGGCGGCGTGGCCGAGCAGGCGGGCGGCGTAGTCCTGGAGCGAGCCGATGACCGCGCCGTCGATCCGCAGCAGGCGGTCGCCCCGCTGGAGGCCGGCGAGGGCGGCGGGGCCGCGCGGGTGGAGCTCGGAGACCACCAGCCCGCGGCCGTTCTCCTTCACCCGCATGCCGGCCCAGAAGCGCGTCGAGCGGTCGGCGTCGAGCAGGCGCTCGCCGAGGATCTCCCGGACCCGGTCGACCGGGATGGCGTAGCCGATGCCGTCGGCGGCCATCAGGGTGGCGGAGTTGATCCCGATCAGCTGGCCGTAGGCGTTGAGCAGCGGCCCGCCCGAGTTGCCCGGGTTGATGGCGGCGTCGGTCTGGATCAGGCCGGAGAGGTTGGCGCGGCCGCCGTCGGCGGTCCGCACGGCGACGTCGCGGCGCATGCCGGAGAGGATGCCCGAGGTGATGGAGTGGTCGTTGCCGTAGGGGGTGCCGATGGTGATGACCTTCTCGCCGATCAGCAGCTCGCCGCTGTCCTCGATCGGGATGGCGCGGAACGGGCCCTCGGCCTCGATCCGCAGCAGCGCCAGGTCCCACTCGCGGTCGATGTTGAGCACCGTGGCCTTGAAGCGGGCGCCGCCGAAGTCGCCGCCGAAGGCGATCTCCATCTCGACCGAGCCGGCCTCCAGCCCCGGCTCGAAGGGCGCGGCGACGTGGGCGTTGGTGATCACCAGCCCCGAGGGGTCGATGACCACGCCGGTCCCCTGGCCGAGCTGGGTCCGCACCGGCTGCTGCTGGAACAGGCCGAAGCGCGACACGGTGCCGAAGACGTCGATGCTGACCACCGACGGCCCGGCCATCTGGTAGACGCGCGCCTCGACCGTCAGGCGGTCGCCGAAGCGGGCGACGAGGTCCTCGTCGCCGGGGAGCTGGGCGGCGGCGAGCAGGAGCGGAGCGATCAGCAAGGACATCACCGCCAGGATACGCGGCGCGGCCGGCGGCGTTTCGCTTCCTATTCCGGGTGGACCGTGAGGCCGTCGACCACCAGCCGCTCCCCGGGGTCGAGGGTCGCGGTGGCGCGCACGATCACCGGCGCCGCCTGGCCGATCTCCAGCGCCACGTCCCAGGTCTCGAGCGGTCCGCCGGAGAGCAGCTCGGCGGTCACCGACCCGAGGGGCAGGCCGGTGGCGAGGGACAGGAGCTCGAGCTTGACCTGCCCCATGCCGGCGCCGCGGAAGGTCCTCAGGCGGACCTTCCGGGTCCGGCACTCCCACTCCATGAAGGCGCCGTCGGAGGCGGTCCAGGTGACGCCCTGGCCGATGACCTCCAGGCCCTGCAGCGGGGCGCTGTCCCAGCGGCTGGTCCAGGGCCACGGCCAGACCCGCTCCGGCTGGCGGTTGGCGGGCGCGCCCGGGTCGTAGTAGCGCAGTCCCGAGGCGTTGTCCTCGAGGGTGTAGGGGGCGGGCATCGCCACCCACGGGGCTCCCGGCAGGTCCTGGCCGACGTAGACCCCGTACTGGGTGCCGACGATCACCCGCCGGTCGTTGGCGAAGTCCGGCGACAGCTTGACCATCTCGGTCCAGACCGCCGGGAAGGGCGCCCCGACCTCATCCCACACCGGGGCGGGCGAGGCCAGGTCGAGCTTGACGATGCCGGTGCCCCAGGTGGCGGCGTAGATCACCGGCCGGGCGGCGAAGTCCGGCGCCAGCGCCAGGGTCCGGATCTGGCCGGCGAGGCCGGCGCTCGGCAGGGTGGTCAGCCGGACGTTGCCCGGCTCATCGACGACCTCGTGGACCAGCGGCGCCTTGAGCTCGGCGATGTAGATCCGCGGGTTGCCGGGCCGCGAGAAGTCGGGGTCGAGCTCGATCGAGAACAGCGAGTCGCCGACCTCGGCGACCGAAGCCCAGCCGTCGTTGCTCAGCTTCATCAGGCGGACCCCGGCGAGGCCGTAGATGTCGGTGCGGCCGGCGGCCGAAGACGGGTCGTAGGTCGGGGCGATCTGCATCCGTCGGAAGTCGGGTGCCGGCGCGCCGGTGCTGAGGGTCGAGACCTCGTAGCTGCTGAGGCCGCCGTTGTGCGACAGGTAGGTCAGCGCCGGGGTCTGGAAGCCCCAGACGAGCGTCTGCAGCCCGCCGGCCACGGTGCCGCTGAGGTCGAAGCGCGGGTGGAATTCGATGACCCGGGCGTTGGGGTAGGTGCGGGTGTAGGCGAAGCCGCTGCGGCCGCCGAGGTTGGCCGGCGGCCGGCTGGTGTCGAACCACAGGGCGACGCCGCCCTCGCCCGCCAGCCCGACGGCGCCGTCGGCGGCGAAGTTCGCCGAGGCCGCGGCGCTGCGGTTGTAGTGCAGCGGGCCGTCCAGCAGCTCGGTGGCGGCGAGGTCGAGGTTCACCTTGACCAGGCCGGAGCCGTAGCTGGCGCAGAAGGCCTGGAGCTGGCCGTTCTGGTCCACGGCGAGGTCCATGCCGCGGACGTGCGAGGGCGAGCGGAAGTTCACCTGCTGCCAGCTGCGGCCGGCGTCGCGGCTGCGGTAGAGGCCGGAGGGGCGGGCCAGGAAGGCGGTGCCGTCGGTCGAGAAGGAGGGCGAGCACTGCAGGTCGAGCACCTGCGCCAGCTCCCCCTCGACGCCGGTGCCGTCCTCGTCCTCGAGCGCGAAGTCCTGGGCGTTGCCGAGGTCCCCCCAGCTCAGGCCGTCGGCGCTCAGCAGCACGCCGGGCTGCGGCCCGTGGTCCTTGCTGAAGGGGAAGGCCGCCAGGGCCGCCAGGTAGCGCCGCTGAGCGCCGGCGGGCGCCGGCGGGGTGGCGGTCAGGGCGCGGACCGCCGAGCCGGCGGGCGCCGCCAGGCTGAAGCTCTGGCCGTAGTCGTCGCTGCGCCAGACCTCGCCGGCCGTGCCGGTGGCGGCGGCGGCGTCGTCCCGGGCGCGGCCGATCAGGACCTCGCGGCTGAAGTGGTAATTGGTGGCGAGCGCGATCGAGCTGATCCACCAGTCGCCGGGCGCGGTCGCGGCCTGGGCGAATTGCGAGTGGATCGACCACTGCTGGCCGCCGTCCTGGCTCAGCAGCAGCCGGCCGGCGATCGCGGCGAACACGGCCTGGTCGGGCCCGGGGCCGGCGTTGGGGTCGAACAGCGGCGCCACCGCCACCTGCGCGTGCGGGGCGGCGGCGGCGGGCCGTGGGGACCCCCGTCCCGGGGCCGCGGCCCCCCGCCCGGG
>JACNJP010000405.1 GCA_014382465.1 Planctomycetota bacterium | reverse complement strand
AACAGGGGCCGGACGAGGGGGAGGGGGGCGATGGGGGTGGAGCAGCGCCGGCAGGGGGGGCCGACTGCGGGGGCGCGGGCGGCGGGGAGGGGGGGGGCCCCCGAGGGGGGGGGCGGGAGGAGGGGGAGCGGCCCCGCCCGGGGGCGGGCCACCGCCTGGAAGCCGCTGAAGCCGGGGCGATGAGGCAGGACCGACGCGCAGCGCTCAGCCTCGCCCATGACCGCCAGCGGTCCCGGCGCGCCGCCGCCGCCGGCGGCCGCCTTCGACCACACCGACAGCACGCCGCACTCGGCCTTGAGGGTGCCGTCGCCGAGCAGCAGGCCCAGCAGGTAGCCCTCCTCGGCCAGGCCGCGCCCTTCCCAGGAAGGGAGCTGGCGGTGGTCGTGCAGGACCAGCTCGTCGCCGGCCTGGAGCGAACCGGCCTCGGCCCACTCGGATTCGACCCGGAAGCGGGTCCGCTTGGTGACCTTGCGGACCGGGTGGTCCGCGGTGAGCCTCAGGCGGTGTCCCTCGCGGGTCCGGAGCTCGAACACCGGCTTCTCGCCGGTCTGGAAGAAGCCCTCTTCGGTGGTCTCCCAATGCCGACCGTCGACCGCGACGCGGGTCGGCGCGCCGATCAGCTCGCGCACCTGGCGCGGACCGTCCTCGGTCTGCACCCAGGCATCGGCGGTGACGCAGGGGTTGGTGGACTCCAGGTCGCCGAGGTTCGGCAGGTAGTTGTCCTGGTTGGCGCGGTCGAGGAACAGCATGCCGGGCTCGCCGTTCTTCCAGGCGTAGTGGACCACCCGGTCCATGACCTCGCCGTAGGTCCAGTACTCGGCGCCGTCGGCGGGCTCGCCCTTGGCGAAGGCCTCGTAGTCGGCGTCGGACACCCGCCGCGGGCTGTCGACCTTGCGCAGCCAGGCCTTGCGGCCGTCGCGCGGGTTGACCGCGACCATCCGCTCGCCCGGCTTGTCGACCACCGACTGCATCCACTCGTTGGTGACCGCGACCGAGACGTTGTAGTTGGTCCAGCGGTTGAGGTCGTCCTTGGCGCGCACGAACTCGACCACGTCGGGGTGGTCGCAGCGCAGCACGCCCATGTTGGCGCCGCGGCGGAAGGCGCCCTGCTGGATGGCGTCGGTGCCGGCCGAGTAGGCGTCGATGAAAGACAGCGGGCCGCTGGTCATGCCGCCCGAGGTGCTGACGATGTCGCCGTCGGGGCGCAGCCGGCTGAAGCTGAAGCCGGTCCCGCCGCCGGCCTTCTGGATCAATGCAACATGCTTCAGAGTCGTGAAAATGGACTCGATCGAGTCCAGGACAGGGAGCACGAAGCAGGCCGACAGCATGCCCATCTCGCGGCCGGCGTTCATCAGCGTGGGCGAGTTCGGGACGAACACGTTGTTCGCCATCAGCTCGTAGTAACGGAGCGCCCAGCGCAGGCCGAGCTCCTCGGACTGCTCGAACTCGGGCGCGGCGACGGCGGCCGCCACGCGCCAGAACATTGCCTTGGGATCCTCGATCACCGCCCCGGTGACCTTGTCCTTCTTGAGATAGCGGTTCTGGAGGACCTTGACGGCGTTCTCGGTGAGCTTCGGATCAGGAAGGCCCGTCGGCATCGGCCGGTGCTCGGTGGCGCCTTGCTGGCGCTCTCGCTCGTTCTGTTGGTGACGGCGGCGGACTGCCTTGCTCACTTCGCCTTGAGGCTCCATCGCGGGCTCTCCTATGCAGGGAATCGGACAGGGAAAAAACGGTTGGGGGGATCACCGGCCGGGGAGACCCGCAATGAGCGGAGGACCGATCGAACGGTGCCGACGATAGCCAGGATTCCGAGCCGATTCAATCCGCAGAAAACGCTTTCTTTCGTGGCCATTCGGGCCACCACCACAAGGGCTTGTGGAGGAGCCGAGGAGAAGCTGTGGAGAACCCGGGGGAGTCTCCAGCCCGTTTATTCTAAGTCCTGACCCGGGCTCGGATTGCTTCGAGGACGCTGGCGGGGTCCAGATCTTTCCCGCAGCGGAAATGTTTTTCCGGGCATTCGGGATGGCCGTGGATCCCGCACGGGCGGCAGGCCAGGCCGTCGACCTCGAGCACGAGGTCCCGCTCGCCGCGCGGCCCGAAACCGAAGCCCGGGACGGTGCTGCAGTAGATCGCCACGACCGGGATCCCGGCCGCCACGCCCATGTGCATCGGCGCGCTGTCGTTGCTGAGGAGGACTGCGGCGCGTTCCAGGACGGCGAAACTCTCGCGCAGACGGGTCCGTCCGCAGAGGTCGGTCACCCTCCGGTCTCCGACCGTAGCGATCCGGTCACAGAGCTCTCGATCATCCGGACCCCCGAGCAGGACGACGGGGATCCCGTCGGTCCGGGTCAAGGATCGAACCACCTGTTCGAAGTGCCGGGCCGGCCAGCGCTTGGTGGCCCAGATCGAGCCCGGAGCGATGGCGACGAAGGGGCCGGAGGGCGCCAGGTCCGCGGCCCGCTGCCGTTCGGCTTCACTGGGGAACATCCGCGGGCGCTCCCAGGGACCGCCGCCGAGCAGCTGCAGGTTCCGCTCGATTTCATGCAAGTCGTTTCGATAAGGTATTTTACGTGAATAAAGCCAGGCCGCGGAGGCGCCCTTGAAGCCGGTCCGCTCCGGGATTCCGGCAAGCCGCAGCAGCCCGGCGGTGCGCCAGGAGCGGTGGGAGCAGATCGCCCGGAGGTAGCCGCGCCGCCGCAACCGTCCGGCCATCCGTCTCAAGCCGTTGAGACCGCGGTCGGCTCCCCGCTTGTCGAAGACCAGGACCTCGCGGAGCTGAGGGTGCCCCTGGAGCATCTGGGCCCCGCCAGGGCCGGCCAGGAAATCCACCGGCTCCTCGGGCCAGCGCCGCGCCGCGGCGCGCACCAGGGGCTCGGCGCACAGGACATCCCCCAGGAAGGAGGTGTCCACCAGCAGGGTCGGACCGGAAGCCACGCCCGATTCTAGTCGCCGATCAGGGTCCGGTCCCCGCCCCACGCCTGCAAGGCGGCCGGCAAGGATCTCCATCCCCCCTTACCCTTTCTAGAGCCATGTTCCGCTTCCTCCTCCCCCTCATCCTGCTGGCGGCACCCCTCACGGCCCAGGTGACGATCACCGAGGGTCCCGCTCCCGGCCAGCTCTACCCGCGCGACCTGGTCACCAACCAGGCGGTGGTGCCGGTGGCCGGCGAGGTCTCCAAGCCCGGCAAGAGCCGGGTCCACCTGGTGGTGACCCGCGACGGCGCCGCCTGGTCGATGGACACCGTCGACCTGCACTACACCGGCGGCGTGGCTCCCTTCGCCTTCGCGCCGGTGATCGACGCCGGCCTGCACGACTACGCCTTCGAGCTGCTGCTGGAGGGCGGCGGCTTCAACCAGCAGGTCGGCCGGGTCCGGTGGGTTGCCTGCGGCGACGCCTACCTGATCAACGGCCAGTCGAACGCGGTGGCCACCGACTATCACAACGAAGGGCTGGGCAACTCCTCCCGGTCGAGGTGGATCCGCAGCTACGGCAGCGCCTCCCTGAGCGCCGCGGCGGTGGCGGCGGACACCGGCTGGTACGCCGCCGACGGCATCGACCAATACAGCTCCGGCTCCGTCGGCGCCTGGGGCCTGCGGGCGGCGCGGCTGCTGGTCGACCGCTACCAGGTGCCGGTGGCGCTGCTCAACGGCGCGGTCGGCGGCACGGTCATCGAGGCCCACCAGCGCGACGACGCCGACCCGGAGAACCTCAACACCATCTACGGCCGCCTGCTCTACCGCGCCCGCCGCGCCGGCATCGACCTGCAGGTCCGCGCGATGCTGTGGCACCAGGGCGAGTCCAACGGCGCCCACGACCCGCTCTACTACCACAGCAAGTTCAGCGACCTGCGCGACGACTGGCTGGTCGACTTCCCGGCGCTCGAGCAGCTGTTCGTGTTCCAGATCCGCAAGGGCTGCGGCGTGCCGGACATGGACATCCGCGAGGTCCAGCGGCAGTTCCCGGACCTGTTCGCCGACCTGACTGCGGTCCCGACCGCCGGCATCGACGAGCACGACGGCTGCCACTACTACTACGCCGGCTACCGCGAGATGGGCGACTGGATGGCGGCGGCGATGGCCGCGGCGCTCTACGGCGAGCAGCTGCCGCAGCACGCCGCCCCGCCGAACATCCGCGAGGCGCGCTTCACCGGCGCCGCCCACGACGAGATCGAGCTGCTGTTCCGCGACCCCCACCAGGCGCTGTTCCTCGACCTGGGCATCGAGGACCGGCTCAAGCTCCGCGACGGCGTCGCCGAGACGGTGGTGACGGCCACCGCTTCCCCTGGGCGCATCCTGCTGCAGCTCTCCGGCCCCACGGCAGCCACCAGGGTGGCGTTCATCGGCCAGGCCGGCGCCGGCCCCTGGATCAAGAACCAGCGCGGCGTCGGCGCCTTCACCTTCGAGGTGCCGATCCTGCCGTGAACCGGCTCCTCCCCCTGCTCCTGCTCGGCGGGCTGCTGGCCGCGCCGGCCGCCGCCCAGGTCGACCTGAGCAGCGGCCCGGTCCGCGGCCAGCTCTACCCGCGCGACCTCGTGACCGGCCAGGCGACGGCGACGGTGGCGGGGAACGTCACCCAGGGCGGCTGGGCCGCGGTCCGGCTGGAGGTGACCGCCGGCGGCCGCCCCCACTTCGACCAGTCCCATCCGCTGCAGTACGTCAACGGCGCCGCGCCCTTCTCCTTCGCGCCGGTGATCCAGGCCGGCCTGGTCGAGTACCAGTTCAAGCTGTTCCTGCAGGGCGGCGGGCTGCAGCAGCAGGTCGGCTTTGTCGGCCACGTCGTCTGCGGCGACGTCTACCTGATCCAGGGACAGTCGAACGCGGTCGCCGGCGACGGCCACGGCGAGGGCCTGGCCAACGCCGAGTCGCAGAGCCGCTGGACCCGCAGCTTCGGCACCGGGGCGCTGGCCGGCACCGCCGACAAGCCCTACTGGTACCTCGCCGACGGCGAGACCGGCACCGCCGAGGGCTCGGTCGGCGGCTGGGGCATCCGGCTGGCCCAGCACATCGTCGAGCGCGTCGGCGTGCCGGTGGCGGTCCTCAACGGCGCGGTCGGGGCGACGCCCATCAAGTGGCACCAGCGCGACGACCTCGACCACGAGAACCTCGGCACCAACTACGGCCGGCTGCTGTGGCGGGCGCGGACCGCCGGGCTCGACCAGCACGTGCGGGCGGTCCTCTGGTACCAGGGCGAGGCCGACGGCGCGACGCCCTACTCCGAGTACCTCTACTGGTTCCGCGAACTGCGCGACGACTGGCTCGAGGACTTCCCGGCCACCGAGCGGATCTACGTGTTCCAGATCCACGACGGCTGCGGCGTCAACGGCATGGGGATCCGCGAGATCCAGCGCCAGTTCGCCGACCGCTTCCCCGGCCTGTCGGTGATGTCGACCGCCGGCTCCGGCGGCCACGACGGCTGCCACTACCGCTACTCCGGCTACCGCGAGCTCGGCGACCGCGTCGCCCGGCTGGTCGGCCGCGACCTCTACGGCCTGCCGATGCCGGCCGCCGCCGACGCCCCGAACATCCGCTCGGCCCGGTTCACCTCGGCGGCCCGCGACGAGATCGCGCTGGACTTCCGCGACCCGCTCGAGGTCCTCCACCTCGATCCGGGCATCGAGGCCTACCTGCAGGTGAGCGGCCCCGAGGTCGTCACCCAGGCCAGCGCCGGGCCGGGGACGCTGCTGCTCCAGCTCTCCGGGCCGACCGCCGCCACCCGCGTGTCGTGGATCGGCCACGAGAAGGGCGGGCCGTGGATCCGCAACCGCCTGGGCATCGGCGCCCTGACCTTCGACGTCCCCATCCTGCCATGATCGCACCGCTGCTCCTCCTCACGCTGGCGCAGGCGCCGGCCTTCGACCTGCCGGAAACCGCCGGCCTCGCCGGGGCGCCGCTGGAGCTCGCCGGCAGCGGCTTCGGGACCGCCGGCGCCGCCAGCTTCTTGGAGGTGCGCAGCGGCGCGGCCTCCTTCCGGCTGGCGTCGACCGCGCCGCAGGTGCTGGAGTGGCGCGACGACCGGATCCGGATCGCGCTGCCGGCGGACGCCCGCAGCGGTGAGATCAGCCTGCACGCGCCCGGCGGCGCCACGCCCTTCCTGCGGGTCGACGTCTTCGAGTACAGCTGGTACGACATCCCGCCGACGCCGGGCACCAACGCCTCGCCGCTGGCGATCACGGTCGGTCCGGACCACCGGGTGTGGGTCAACCAGGAGTTCCACCTCGAGTTCCAGATGCTCGACCCGGCGGTCGGCGCGGTGGTCGGCCTGCCGATCCCGAAGCCGGTCGACCCCGGGCCCTTCGCGTCGACGATCTTCTCGGACCGCCGCACCCAGATGAGCTCGCTCGGGGAGGACATCCTGGTCGATCCGCGCGGCCGGGTGTGGTTCACGCAGGGCGGCGGCTACCTCTACTCGGGCCTCCACCCGAACCACAGCCGCGTCGTCTGCTTCGACCCGGCGGCGCCGGCCGGCAGCGAATACAAGGTCTACAACGCCCCCGGCGACTGGAACGAGGTCATCGGACTGGCCTGGGACCAGGCCCGCGGCCGCATGTGGGTGACCAACGGCGGGCTGAGCTCCGGCGCCAAGATCGCCAGCTTCGACCCGGAGCGGGCGCCGTGGAGCAACCACTTCGCCTTCAACGTGTCGATCAACCACCACGCGTGCGCCCCGGGCGCCCCGACCGACGACTGCTGGCAAGTCTACGCGCTGCCCAACCCGACGGCCCAGCCGGCCCACCTCCTGGCGCACCCGAGCGGCGACGTCTGGTACACGGCGTACTGGGGCAACGCCATCGGCCGGCTCGAGCCGGAGACCGGCGTGATCGAGGAGTATCCGCTGCCGCCGGCGATCGGCACCTCGGATCCGGTGTGGGTCGTCGGCTCGGGGCCGTGGCAGATCCTGCTCGGCCCCAACGACGACATCGTCTTCAACGAATTCTTCGACAGCACCCTCGGGCGCTTCCGCATCAGCCGCCTCGGCGACCCCGCCTGCCTGCGCCTGAACGCCCAGGGCCGCAACCCCTGCATCGAAGAGATCGTCGTCCCCGAGGTCGACCTCAAACACCACCAGCTGCACTCGATCGCCTTCGACCCCGAGGGCCGGCTGTGGTTCACCCAGCACACCTCGGGCGACCAGCTCGACTCGACGGTCTCCCTCGGCTTCGTGACCGCCGACGGCGCCGCCATCGTCCTGCTGCCCTCGCTGGCCGGTTTCGACCCCGACGACGCCCCCAGCGCCGCCGGCATCGCCATCGACCCGGTGACCCACGACGTCTGGTTCGCGGAGTTCTGGCGGCAGCGGATCGGCCGGCTGCGCTGGCTGGCGCCGCGGTAGGGCGGGCGACCCGGTGCCATCAAGCCCGGCATGGGAAGGAAGGATTGGATTGACGGGAGCAAGCAGCCGTAATAGATTAGGGTCAGCGTGCTGATCCTGGTCTGAAACAATGCGGCAAATCCCTGCAGAACAAGTCCTTAGGAGAATTCGATTTGAGAATCCCTGGTGGATTTCGCCCCACCGGATCCCAAAACACGTCCAGGATTGGGCGCCGAGGAGGTATCTGCAGTCCTTCCTCCCACTGGTCACCAACCCCGAATTGAGGCGGGCGGTCGTGCTGATGGGGCCCCGGAGGGTCGGCAAGACGGTGATGCTCCACCACGGCATCGCGGACCTGCTGCAACAGGGCGTCCCGCCGCCGCGGGTGGCCTACTTCGCCGTTGACCACCCGCTCTACAACGGCCTCGGCCTGGAGGATCTGCTGGACCTCTACGCCCAGGCAACGGGCACGGACATCACCCGCGACCAGGCCTTCGTCTTCTTCGACGAGATCCAGTACCTGAAGAACTGGGAGATCCATCTCAAGGCCCTCTTCGATTCCTATCCCAAGCTTCGACCGGTGGTTTCCGGTTCGGCCGCGGCGGCGCTTCGGCTCAAGAGCATCGAATCGGGCGCAGGCCGCTTCGTCGACTTCCTGCTGCCGCCGCTCACCTTCGTCGAGTACCTGGAGCTGGTAGAGCCCGGTCACGAGAGGGTTCGCGTTGAGGGCTGGGGAGCGGAGAGTCCTTCCGGCGACTGGATCGGCCATTGGGGCAGTCCGGACCTCCCTTCCCTGAACCGACGCTTCCTGCACTACCTGAATTTCGGCGGCTACCCGGAGGTGGTCCTCTCCCCATCGATCCAGGAGGACCCGGCACGATTCATCAAGGAGGGGATCGTCGATAAAGTGTTACTGCGCGACCTCCCCAGCCTCTACGGCATCGACGACATCCAGGAGCTCAACTACCTCTTCACCACCCTGGCCTTCAACACCGGCAACGAGGTCACGCTCAAGGACCTCTCCTCGCGCTCGGGCACCGCCAAGAACACGATCAAGCGCTACATCGAGTACCTGGAGGCGGCCTTCCTGCTCCGGGTGGTCCATCGCCTCGATCGCACGGGGAAGAAGTTCAAGCGGGCGCCATCCTTCAAGGTCTACCTCACCAACCCCTCGATCCGGAGCGCGCTGTTCGCGCCGATCGAGGCGGATTCGGACGAGATGGGACACCTCGTGGAGACCGCGATCTTCTCCCAGTGGTTCCACAGCCAGGACAGCACCTCCAAGATCCACTTCGCTCGCTGGAAGGAGGGGAAGGGCGGCGAGGTCGACATGGTCTACCGAGCTGGGAGCGGGGAGCTCGAGTGGGCGGTCGAGGCGAAGTGGTCGGATCGCTACGTCGACCGTCCCGGGAGCCTGAAGTCCGCCATCGAGTTCTGCCGGACCAACGGCCTGAAGAAGGTCCTGGTCACCACCGTCAGCCGCCGGGCCAAGGTCGAGCATGCGGGGATTCAATTCGAGTTCTGCCCGGCGAGTGAGTACTGCCTGACCCTCGGCGTGAACCACCTGAAGGCGGTGGGCCCGCCCCATCCGAGCTCGTCTTGAGCCAGATCATCCGCCTCCCTTGGACCACGGCAGACGGACCAGGATCTCGCCGGCAGGGTGCGTGCTCCAGTCCACAGGGACCAGGAAGGCTTCCCCTCCGGCGACCTCCACCTGAACCGTCGCAGGACTCGCCGGCAGGTCGTC
>JACNJP010000391.1 GCA_014382465.1 Planctomycetota bacterium | reverse complement strand
CCCCCGGGGATTTCCGCCACGGCGGACACCAGCGCGGCACGTTCGACGATTCCGGTGAACATCGCCGGCTTTTCTAAGCCCTCGGCGCGGTCCCGTCCAGGCAAGCCTAAACCTTGTTGGAAAAGGGCGACTAAGGTATCCTGTGCGGCCATTTTCCCGGAGCACCGGGAATGCTCGAGATTCATCTCCTGACCCTGTTCCCGGAAGCCGTCGAAGGCTACCTCCGGGCCAGCATCCTCGGTCGGGCCCAGAAAGCCGAAAAGCTGCGGGTCCATCTGGTGGACTTCCGGGACTTCGCCCGGGATCGCCACCGGGCCGTGGATGACCGTCCCTTCGGGGGCGGGCCGGGGATGGTGCTGAAGCCCGAGCCGATCTTCGAAGCCGTCGAGTGGGTCGAACGCGAGTCCGGCCCCTGCCGCAAGGTCCTGCTGACCCCGGTCGGCGAGCCCTTCGTCCAGAGCCACGCCCAGGAATTCTGCCGCGACCAGCGGCTGCTGTTCCTGTGCGGGCGCTACGAGGGGTTCGACGAACGGATCCGTCTCGGCATGGACTGGACCGAGCTGTCCCTGGGCGACTTTGTTCTTTCTGGAGGTGAAATCCCTGCCCTGGCTGTCATCGACGCCACCGCCCGCCTGATCCCAGGCGTGCTCGGCGACGACCAGTCGGCGGTGGAGGAATCCTTCACCGATCCTCACCTGCTCGACCACCCCCACTACACGCGGCCGATCGCGTTCCGGGGCATGGAAGTGCCGCAGGTGCTCCGCGGCGGCAACCACAAGGCGGTCGCGGAGTGGCGGCACGAGCAGGCCATCCGCCGCACCCGCGACCGGCGGCCGGACCTCCTGGACCGGTCATCCTGAGCCCCACAGTCATAGAGAGCCCGTCCCGCCATGGACATCATCCGAGCAGTCGAACAGCAGCACATGAAGGCCGAACCGCCGGTCTTCAAGGTCGGTGACTTCGTGCGCGTCGAGTACCTGATCCGCGAGGGCACGAACGAGCGCGTTCAGCCCTACATCGGCCAGGTCATCCGCCACGGCGGAAGCGGCGTGAGCAAGACCTTCACCGTCCGGCGCATCGTGCAGAACGAGGGCGTCGAGCGCACCTTCCCGCTGCACAGCCCGCGGGTGGTGAACGTCACCGTACAGCGCGGCCCGAACCGCAAGCCCCGCCGCGCCAGGCTCTTCTTCCTGCGCGGCCGCGCCGGCAGGTCCGCCTACCTGTAGGTCGATCCCGTTTCACCGCGGCGTGAGCGCGCCGCGGTCTCGCCCTCCCACGAAACGCCGCCGCAAGGCACCCCATGGTCCCGTACCTTTCCCGAAAGATCGCCTTCATCGTCCTCCTGACGGTGGTTTCCATCTGGAGCATGTTCGAGTTCTCCATGAACCTCGGACTGGACCTCCAGGGGGGTGCCCGCATCGTCTACAGCCTCCCGGAGAAGGAGGCCAACCTGCAGGCGGGCGAGTCGATGGCCCAGATCGTCGGCGAGACGATCCAGGTGTTCCAGAAGCGGCTCGACGGGAGCGGCATGAAGGACGTCTCGATCGTCCCGCAGGGGGACAACGGCATCGTCATCGAGATGCCGGGCCGGGACCAGTCCGAGCTCAACCGGATCAAGGACACGATCATCAACCAGGGGCGCCTGGAATTCCGGATCGTGGCCGAGGCCACCGACCCGGAGTACGACCTCAACTTCGAGGCCGAGAAATTCCGCACTTGGCGGGCCGCCAATCCCGACGCCCCGGTGATCGCCTTCAACGGGGTGGACGAGGCCGCCGGCGGCCGGCATCGCTCCCTGGTGTGGAAGGCCCTCACCGAGGGCGCCGCCCAGCAGCCCAACGTCGGGCCGGTGGCTGACCTGCTGGCGGTGCCGCTGCGGGACCAGACCGAGATCAACGAGGGCGGGGCGGCCGGCTCCGACGACTCCTGGCACTTCACCGGCGACCAGCTCCAGCGGGCCCAGCTCAACAACCACCAGAACACCGGCGAGCTGGTGGTCGAGTTCGAATTCCAGCAGCACAAGAAGCTGGCCTTCGAGTACTTCACCGGCACCTACGAAGGGCGCGGCATGGCGATCGTGCTCAACGACGTCGTCGACAGCGCCCCGCGGATCAACTCGCCGCTCAAAGGCGGCGGCTTCATCGAGGGGGGCGGCGTGGCCGGCTTCAGCCACGACGAGGCCTCCGAGCTGGTGCTGGTGCTGAAGACCGGTTCGCTGCGGGTGGCGCCCAAGCTTGAGAGCCAGTCCTACATCGGCCCCCAGCTCGGCGAGGCCTCGATCAAGATCGGCGAGTGGTCGGCGGCGCTCGGCGGCCTGCTGGTGCTGCTGTTCATGCTGGCCTACTACCGCCTCAACGGGGTGGTCGCCTGCGCCTCGCTGCTGTTCAACGGTTTCATCCTGCTCGGCGCCCTCTCCTTCACCCAGGCCACCCTCACCCTGCCCGGCCTGGCCGGCCTGGTGCTGACGATCGGCATGGCGGTCGACGCCAACATCCTGATCTTCGAGCGGGTCCGGGAGGAGCGGAAGCGCGGCCGCGAGGTGGCCCAGGCCTACAAGAACGGCTTCGAGCGGGCCTTCACCACCATCATCGACGCCAACCTGACCACCCTGATCACGACCTTGATCCTGTGGAAGGTCGGCACCGGGCCGGTCAAGGGCTTCGCCGCGACCCTGTCCCTCGGCGTCCTGACCTCGATGTTCTCCTCCCTGGTGTTCTCCAAGGTCATCTTCCACGGCCTGATCTTCGGCAAGGGCGGCTCCAAGATCCGTGAGGTCAAGATGGCCAAGGCCTTCGGCGGGGAGGCCCACTTCGGCTTCCTGCAGAAGCGCAAGGTCGCCGCCTTCGCCTCGATCGGGCTGATCGTCGCCGGCATCGTGATGGTCGGCGTCGAGGGCGGCAGCATGCTCGGCATCGACTTCACCGGCGGCAGCGTGGTCAAGGTCCAGTTGAAAGAGCCGACCGCCAGCAAGGCGGTGATCGACGCCCTGCCGAACAACTACTCGGTGACCACCGTGGAGGTGGAGGGAGAAGAGGGCCTGCCCGCCGGCACCTCGAGCCATTTCCAGATCAAGATCAAGGCCACCGCGGCGGCCCTGGCGGAGGCCGAGGTGGCGGCGGGGCTCGAGGCCGAGGCGGCGGCGGGGCTCGAAGCCGAGGGCGGCTCCGAGACCTGGGTGGAGCACGACCTCAAGGCCAAGATCGGCGGCCTGCTCCACGCCGATGCCCCGTTCCTGGAGATCAACACCATCGGCCAGCGGGTCAGCGGCCAGATCCAGCAGTCGGCCATCCAGGCGATCCTGCTGTCGATGATCGCGATCGTGATCTACATGAACTTCCGCTTCAAGGAGTTCCGCTACGGCATCGCCGCGGTGGTCGCCCTGCTGCACGACGTCCTGTTCACGATGGGAGCCCTGGCGGTGTTCCACTACCTCGGCCTGGTGAACGTCGACGTCAACCTCGAGATCATCGCCGCGTTCCTGACCATCATCGGCTACTCCTTGAACGACACCATCGTGGTCTTCGACCGGATCCGCGAGAACCTCCCGCGGCGCTCGGGGAGCTACATGGAGGTCATCAACCTGTCGATCAACCAGTCGCTGAGCCGGACGATCCTGACCTCGGTGACCACCTTCGTGGTCCTCCTGGTGCTGTTCCTGGCCAACCGGCCGCAGCACAACGTCCTTGAGGGCTTCAGCTTCGCCATGCTGGTCGGCGTGGTGGTCGGCACCTACTCGTCGATGTTCGTCGCGAGTCCGATGCTGGTCTTCCTCGACCGCTGGGCCAAGAAGAAGCGGGTGGCGGTCGGGACCGCCTGATCCCACAGCCACCCCGCCGCGACACGGGCGCCGGCCGCTGGCCGGCGCCCGTCCCTTTTCTGCCCCCCTCCCTTCGATCGACCTGGGGGAGCCAGCGGGCGCCGAAGTGCCTAGCTGGCGGCCGGCACTTCGCGCTATGCTGATCGCATGCGTGGCGTACTCCTCCTGATCTCGATCGTTGCCTTGATGGCCCTGGTCCTGGTCTGGAAGTTCCAGACCGGATCCGGCGTGGAGGCCGCGCCGCCGCCGGCCGACCCCAGCACCGGGCGGGTCGTCGTCGGCCTCGCGGAGGCCGGCCCAGCGCTGCCGCCGCCGGTGGTGTCCGAGCCGGTGGTGGAGCCTCCCTACCAGCCCCCCTCCGATCCGGGTCAGGGCGGCGATCGACGGCCCGCTGGCGGCCTGGCCTCCGCCGATGCTGCGGGCGCCGATGCCGGTCCCGCCGCGCCGGTGGCGCCGCCGTCGGCCCGGGCTGAGCCCGCTCGAGTGCACTACACCGTCGCCGAGGGGGACACGCTGTACTCGATCCTGCGTCGGACCTACGGAGTGGCCAAGCCGGAGCTGATCGACGCAGTCGCCGCGGCCAACCGGCTCGCGGACGCCGGGGCCCTCGAGATCGGCCAGCGCCAGGCCCGGCCGGTGGTGCCGGGCTTCCCCGCCCCCGAGCTGCCCTGAGCCCGCGCCGCTGCCGGCTGGACCGGGAGCCGCGACCAGGCGACTAGGCCGGGGCGGTCGAGAACCGTCCGCCCGAGCGCTCCACCTCGATCCGCAAGGGATTCCAATTGCGGGGCAGGAGGCGGATCGTCGCGGTCCAGGTCTCCCCTTCGAAGGCCTCCGCCTCGATCTTGCCGTGGCGGCGCAGCTCGGCCAGCAGGCGGCCGGCCGAGGCGGGCACCTCGAGAGCCAGGCGGAGGGACCAGCGGTCCAAGACCGCGGCCACCGCCTGTTCGAGCTCAGGCAGCCCGCTCCCCTTGACCGCCGACACCACCACCGCGTCGGGGAATCGGCGACACACCAACTCCCGCTCGAGAGGCGGCAGCAGGTCCGCCTTGTTGAGGATCTGCAGGGCCGGGATCTGGTCGCCGCCGAGGACCGAGAGGACCTCCTCGACGGCCCTCAGGTGGACCTCCAGGTCGGGATCGGTGGCGTCGCAGACGTGGAGCAGGAGGTCGGCGTTGAGGGTCTCCTCCAGGGTGGCGTGGAAGGAAGCGACCAGGTGGTGAGGCAGGTCCCGGACGAAGCCGACGGTGTCCGCCAGGAGCACCGCCCGGCCGTCGCTCAGGTCCCACCGCCGGACCCGGGTGTCCAGGGTCGCGAACATCTGGTCGGCGATGAAGACGTCGGCCCCGGTCAGCGCCTTCATCAGGGAGGACTTCCCGGCGTTGGTGTAGCCGACCAGCGAGATCGTGCTGACCTCGGTCCGCGACTGGGCCTGGCGGCGGCTGCGGGCTTCGATCTCAGCCAGCCGCAGCTTGAGGTCGGAGATCTTGCGGTTGATCAGCCGCCGGTCGGTCTCGAGCTGGGTCTCGCCGGGCCCGCGGGCGCCGATCGCGCCCTCGGTGCGCTCGAGGTGGGTCCACATCCGGGTCAGGCGCGGCCGCATGTACTCGGCCTGGGCGAGCTCCACCTGGAGCTTGGCCTGGCGGGTCCGGGCGCGGCTGGCGAAGATATCGAGGATCAGCTCGGTCCGGTCGACCAGCCGCAGGTCCAGGTCCTTCTCGAGGTTGCGGACCTGGCCCGGCGAGAGGTCGAAGTCCACCACGACCAGGTCGGCCCCGGTCTCCCCCACCAGGGCGCCGATCTCCTCGACCTTGCCCTTGCCGAAGGCGGTCCGGGCGTAGGGCCGCTGCAGCCGCTGGGTCAGGCGGCCGACGACCACGGCGCCGGCCGCATGCACCAGGCCCTCGATCTCGGCCAGGGGATCGGAAGCGCGGCTGGCCTCGCTGCCGGGCAGGATGAGGGTGGCGACGACGACCCGCTCCTGGGGCGTCTGGGTGGGCTTGGTGTGGTTCTTCAAGAGGTGGCGGCGAGGGAGGTGGCCAGGTCAGGATTGCCCGACGCCGCCCTCGGCGGCGGGCGAAGCCACGGGGGAAGTACCGAGCTCGAGCCCGCCCTCCCGCCAGCGGACCCGGGAGTGGAGCTGCCAGGCCTCGACGGCGGCCGGGTGGTCGCTGCGGAAGTGGGCCCCGCGCGACTCCTCGCGGAACAGGGCGCTCAAGGCGATCAGCTGGGCGACCTGGACCATGTTGACGACCTCGACCCCGGCGCGGGTGAAGGGACCGAGCCGGGCCAGGTAGTCCTCCCACCGCTCCAAGCGCTCGAGGGCGTCCGCGAGGCCGGCGGCGTCCCGCTCGATCCCGGCCTGGCGCCACATCACGGACTTGAGGGAGTAGGTCATGTCGGTCAGGCTCAGCTCGGCGCCATGGACGGGAGGGGCGGAGCCGGGCTTGGGGAGCAGGAATCGCCGGACGCTGGCGGCGCAGTCGGAGGCCGCCGCGGCGCCGACCAGGCGCCCCTGGACCACACCCTCGAGCAGGCTGTTCGAACCCATCCGGTTGGCGCCGTGGAATCCGGTCGAGGCGCACTCCCCGGCGGCCCACAGCCCCTCGACGCTGGTCCGGCCGTGGAGGTCGGCGGCGATCCCGCCGATGAAGTAATGGACCGCCGGGCGGACCGGGATCGGCTCCTTGGCGATGTCGATGCCGAACTCCCGGGCGATCCGCGCCAGGGAGGAGAAGCGGCGGTCGGCGTCGACCACGCCCGAGAGGTCGAGGTAGACGTTGGTGTCGCCGGTCTCGACGATCCGCCGGAAGATCGCCCGGCTGACCACGTCGCGCGGGGCCAGCTCGGCGTCGGGATGCGCGGCCGCCATGAAGGCGTTTCCCTCCCGGTCGCGAAGCCGCCCTCCGGCGCCCCGGGTGACCTCGCTGATCAGGAAGCGGGCGGCGCCGGCGAGATAGAGGATGGTGGGGTGGAATTGGACGAATTCCAGGTCCTGGAGGACGGCCCCGGCGCGCAGCGCCATGGCCAGCCCGTCGGCGGTGGCGAGCTCAGGGTTGGTGGTCTCCCGGAAGATCTGACCGCCGCCGCCGGTGGCCAGGACCACGGCGCCTCCCTCGAAGAGGACCGGCGCGGGATGGTCCCGGGGAGTCCGACACATCAAGGCGGCGACGCCGCCGACGCGCCCCTCGGCGTCCTTCAACAGGTCGACCACGGTGGTGTGCTCGTAGAGGTCGATGCGGTCGTGGGACCGCACCGCCAAACCGAGCACCCGCTGGATCTCGAGCCCGGTGGCGGTGCCATCGCTGTGGAGGATCCGCGGGATGTTGTGACCGCCCTCCCGGGACAGCGCGATGCCACCGGACGGGTTCCGGTCCATCCGCATCCCCAGACGGAGGAGCCAGTCCACCGCGTCCGGCCCACAACCGGTGATCGCCTTGACCACGTCGTATTCCGAGATGCCGCCGCCGACGTTGAGGGTGTCCCCGGCGTGGAATTCAGGCCGGTCGCCATCGCCGATGGCAGCGGCCATCCCGCCCTGGGCGTAACGGGTGTTGGTCTCCTGGATCCCGCCCTTGCACAAGACCATGACATGCGCCCCGCGGTCAGCGGCGGTCAAGGCGGCCGAGAGACCGGCCACGCCGCTGCCCACGACGAGGACATCACACCGGAAGACCGGCAGGCTCCGGGCGGGCACGTCGAGCCGCTCCAGGGGCGCTGAGGGCCTCAAGGCATGTATTTGGGTCGCGTGATCCATGGACGGGGCAGGATTCTAGCCGTGGAAGGGAGGTCCACCCGGATGCGGGGGGAAGAATCTCCGGTTTTCCGGGATTGTTAGGGTTTTGTGAGCCGATGGATTTAAGGTAGTTGTTAGGGCCCACTCCGGAGCCCTTGGAACCCGGACCCCAACCCCAAGAATGAAAACCCGCAGCCTCCAATCCAGCCGCGAAGGAATCGAAGCGGCCCTCCTGATGACTTGCCTGGTCTTCGCCCTGGTCCTGCTCTAGGGATGCCTCGCCCGCTCACACGACGTCAGCACCAGGTCCTGCGGGCCATCCAGCGGAGCCAGGAGGAGACCGGGCTCTCCCCTACCCTGGAGGAGCTCGGGAAAGGCCTGGGAGTCAACCGGATCACCGCTTACGGTCACGTCCAGGCCCTGCTCCAGAAAGGCTTCCTCGAGAACCTGGAGCCTGGAGCCTCTCGAGGCCTGGACCTGACCGAGACCGGACGGTCCTTCCTCGACGCGTCGTCTCCGGCCCTCCAGCGAACCCGAGTCGCCGATGGACCGACCTTCTCCGTCCCGCTGCTCGGGCGGATCGCCGCAGGATGCCCGATCGAGGCGATCGAATTACCAGAAACGAAGGACATCCAGGACTTCTTCCCCGGCCGGGATGACCTCTTCATGCTCGAGGTGAAGGGGGAGTCGATGATTGAGGACCACATCCAGGACGGGGATTGGG
Organism: Planctomycetota bacterium; assembly: GCA_014382465.1. Classification (GTDB taxonomy): domain Bacteria; phylum Planctomycetota; class UBA1135; order UBA1135; family UBA1135; genus J029. The sequence continues at coordinate 781 of JACNJP010000391.1, read as the reverse complement.
TGTTGGTCCGCCGCGACCAGCCACCCAAGAACGGGGACACCGTGGTGGCCATCCTCGAGGACGAGGAGGCCACCCTGAAGCGCTTCTACCGGGAACCCGGAGGGACTTACCGGCTTCAGCCGGCCAACGCGTCGCTCGCCCCAATCTACGTCGACGAGCTCGAGATCCGAGGGGTGGTGGTCAGCATCTACCGCCGGCTGAGCTGAACTCCGACGGTGCGGGCAAAAAAAAGCGCCGGAAGCCATATGGCTTCCGGCGCTCTCGTTTGAAACCCGGCACTAACCTACTTTCGCGGACGAACCACTATCATCGGCAATGGCTGCTTAACGGCCGTGTTCGGAATGGGAACGGGTGTGGCCAGCCATCTATGGGCACCGGGAGTGTTTGGAAGCAGGTCTCGTGGATCGAAGTTCTACAGTCCCCTCGGACCACCACCGAAGTGGTGAGCGGAGGGGGGATCAAGCCGATCGGGCTATTAGTACGGCTCGCCTGAACATGTTGCCATGCTTACAGCTACCGCCTATCAACCTGGTGGTCTCCCAGGACCCTGATGGGGACGCCTTGTTTTGGAGAAGGCTTCGCGCTTAGATGCTTTCAGCGCTTATCCGTTCCGAAGTTAGCTACCCAGCTGTGCCTCTAGCGAGACAACTGGTGCACCAGAGCTTCGTCCTTCCCAATCCTCTCGTACTAGGGAGAGACCTCCTCAAGCGTCCAACAGCCACACCGGATAGGGACCGACCTGTCTCACGACGGTCTGAACCCAGCTCACGTACCGCTTTAA
>JACNJP010000386.1 GCA_014382465.1 Planctomycetota bacterium | reverse complement strand
ACATCCGCGCCCGCTTCGGCGGCTTCGTCGTGCCGTTCACCTTGCCGAACGAACTCGGCCCGGGCTTCTCGTCGGTGGTCCAGGTCGCCGCCGACCCCGACAACCCGTTCCGCTCCCAGCTGGTCGACTCGATCGTCGAGGCCGATGACGCCCTGATGGAGAAGTACCTGGAGGAGGGCGACGTCTCCGACGAGGAGCTGGCCAAGGCCCTGCCCGACGCCATGGCCCTGGGCACCCTGGCCCCGCTGTTCTTCCTCGACCCGGTCCGCGGCGTCGGCGTGAAGGAATTCGCCGATTTCCTGAGCACCGAATTCCCGACCGCCGCCCGGCAGCTCCAGGTCGTCAAGGACGCCGCGGTGGCCGGCGGCGGCCCGGACGAGCGGCTCGTCGCCCGGGCCTGGAAGGTGCTGTCCGACAAGCACCTGGGCCAGATCACCTACTTCCGGATCCTGCAGGGCACCCTCAAGTCGGACATGGTGGTGCCGAGCCCTCACCGTGGCAAGACCGTGAAGATGTCCGGCCTGTCGACCCTGTTGGGCAAGGACCTGCAGCCGATCGCCTCCGCCGGCCCCGGCGAGATCGTCGCCGTCACCCGGGTCGAGGAGCTGACCGTGGGCGACACCATCGTCTCCGAGGGCGCCGCCGAGCCGCACGATTTCGGCTTGCCCCGGCCCTTCACCTCGATCTCTGTGCGTCCCAAGAGCCGCAACGACGAGCAGAAGATCGGCGGCGAGCTGGCCAAGATCGCCAAGGAGGACCCGACCTTCTCCACCCACCGCGATCCCGATACCCACGAGATGATCGTCAGCGGGCTCAGCGACCTCCACCTGAACACCTGCCTGCACCGCCTGGAGGGCCGCGGCGTCGGCGTCGACACCAAGATCCCCCGGATCGCCTACCAGGAGACCATCACCGCCAAGGCCGAGGGCCACCACCGCCACAAGAAGCAGACCGGCGGCTCGGGGCAGTTCGGCGAGTGCTACCTGCGGCTGGCGCCGACCGCCCGGGGCGAGGGCTTCCAGTTCGTCGACGCGGTCGTCGGCGGGTCGATCCCGCGCCAGTTCATCCCGGCGGTCGAGAAGGGGGTGGCCGAGCAGATGGCCAAGGGCATCATCGCCCGCTCCAAGGTGGTCGACATCATCGTCGAGCTCTATGACGGCAAGCATCACGACGTCGACTCCGATGAGATCAGCTTCAAGATGGCGGGCGCCCGGGCGCTCCGCGAGGCCTTTGAGAAGGCCCGGCCGATCCTCCTCGAGCCGGTCATGAACGTCGAGATCACCGTGCCGAGCCGCTACTTCGGCGACGTCAGCGGCGACCTCAACACCCGCCGCGGGCAGATCCTCGGCATGGAGACCGAGGGCGACGCCCAGATCATCAAGGCCCAGGCGCCGCTGGCCGAGATGCAGACCTATAGCACGCCGTTGCGCTCGATGACCCACGGGGAGGGCGGCTTCTCCATGGTGTTCGACCACTACGACCAAGTGCCGTCCCACTTGCAGGAGAAGATCGTTGCGCAGATCGCGAGCGAGGAGGAGTGACCGGGGCTTCACGCTCCCGGAGCTCCTCGTCCTGATCGCGCTGATCTCGCTGGTCTCCCTGTGGGGGCTGCCCCGGGCCCTTGAGCCGCGGCTGCGGCTCAACCAGGACGCCGCCGTCGACCTGCTGAGGATGCTCGCATCCAGCCGTACGGAGTGGCAGGGGCGGACCGGCGTGCCGGTCACTCTGCCGCAGCTCGCCAGCTTCCTGTATGGAGAGGAGGAGGCCGGGATGCCCCGCGGGCTCATGCCGCGCGGCTTCGTGATCCGCACCGACGGCGTGGTCCTTCGCGGCGGCTACCGCTTCCGCGAGGTCGTCGATCTCGAGCGCGGTCCGCTGGGCTGTTGGGCCTGGCCCAAGCTGCCGGGCTACTCCGGCCGGCAGGTGTACTGGCTCGACTACCGCAGCGGCGAGGTCGGGACCGTCGCGCCGGTGCTCGCGCTGCCGCCGCCGGCCCAGGCCCCGGCGGCCGCCGACCTGGCGCCAGGCTAGTCGAGGCCGCCGCCGAACAGGGCCGCGGCGTTGGCCCAGGTGAGCTCGGCGACCTCCGCCGGGTCCATGCCGCGGACCTCCGCGAGGGTGTCGAGGGTGAAGCGGACGAACGCCGGCTCGTTGCGCTTGCCGCGCCGCGGCTGGGGCGCCAGGAAGGGCGCGTCGGTCTCGACCAGCAGCCGGTCCAGCGGTACCCGCCGGGCGGCCTCGCGCAGGTCCCCGCTCTGCTTGTAGCTGAGGTTGCCGGCGAAGGAAATGTGCAGGCCGAGGTCGAGGAAGGCCGAGACGCGCTCCGCGCTGTCGGAGTAGCAGTGCATGACCCCGGCGACGTCGGCGCCGTGGTCCTGGAGCAGCTGCAGGGTCTCGGCGCCGGCTTGGCGGCAATGGATGATCAGCGGCAGGCGGCGGCGCGCCGCCTCGCCGAGCTGGAAGGAGAAGCCCTGCCGCTGGACCTCGAGCGGCACGCGGTCCCAGTAGAGGTCGAGCCCGGTCTCCCCGACCGCCGCCCAGCCGCCCTCGTCGAGCAGCCGGCCGAGGCGCGCCAGCTCCCGCTGCGCGTGAGCGGCATCCGCCGGCAGGTCGTTGGGATGGATGCCGGCGCTCGCCAGGACGCCGGGGTGCAGTGCGGCGATCTCGCGGGCCCGGGCCGAGGTCGGGCAGTCGATGCCGACGCACACCACCCGGTCCACGCCGGCGTCGCGGGCCCGCGCCAGGGTCTGGTCCACCGGGTGCGCGTCCTCCTCCCAATGGAGGTGGCAGTGGCTGTCGAAGAGCCGCAAGGGTCAATCCCGCGCCGGCAGGCCGATGCGCTGGCGCAGCTGCCCGAGGTAGGCGTGGAACACGGGCTCGATCGCCTCATCGATAGGCGGCACCGCGGCGATGGCGCGCAACGCCTCGTCGGTGCCGATCTGGAGCAGAGCCTCGCCGGCGGCCTTCCGGAGCAGCACGTTGCCGCGCTCGCTGCCGAGGACTTGGCCGAGCAAGCCGATGGCCGGCACCGATCCGCGCTCGCCCAGGGACTCCACCGCGAGTCGCTTGGCCCGCTCCGAGACCGGGGACCGGTGGCTGGCCGCCTCGAGCAGCAGCTCCTCGGCGAAGCGGCCCTGGCAGGCTCCGAGCACCTCGCCGACGATCCGGTCGTGGAGGTCCAACCGCGGGGCTTCGCGCAGGGCGGCGCCGCAGGCGTTGAAGCCGGCCATCTCGTCCACCCGCCAGAGGGCCTGGAGCGCCGCGACCCGCAGGGCGACCGGCGACTCACGGCGGTTGAAGGAGTCGGCCAGCGGGACCACGTCCGGGCCGAGGGCGAGCGCGGCGGCTCGCATCAGGCCCGGCGCGACCTCGCGGTGGGCTTGGCGGCAGGCCTCGATCCACGCGCCCCAGGGCAGGCCGGCGGCGCCGGGGCGGCGCCCGATCCCCTCGAGCAGGTGGTCGAGCTGGCTTCGGAGAGCGCGGCGGCGGTCGGCGGTAAGCGAGCCCTCGAGGGACTCGCCGAGCTCGAGCGCGCGCGCGAAGAGGGCCTCAGCGGAACCAGCGCTGGCGCTCGCCCGGACCTCCTCGGCGATGGAAGCGCCGCTGGCCAAGGGGCTTCGGAAGGCCGGTAGGCGGGCGGCGGAGGCCGGGTCGACGAGCAGCGCGAGCGCGCCGGCCGCCGGGAGCAGGAGGGTCAGGTACAGGGTGCGAGCCATGGCGGCGAGGTGGCAGACTAGGAGGGGCCTAAGTGACCGTTACCAAAACGCTTTACGCGCTAGTTATGGTAGACTCCGCGGGGCCCTCTGCCAGCTTCCCGAGCGAACGGGGAGCGCGATCCACGGGGCCCGCTGCCAATGATGCGCCGCATTCTAGGAAAGACCTTCGCACTCGGTCTGCTCGCCGTCTTGACGGCATGCTCCGGGTCCTCCTCCTCCAAGGTGGTGACCCGGGCCGGCAATTTCCAGATCGCCCTGTGTTCCTTGGGTTGCCAGGGCGGGTCGTGCGCGGTCAACCTGATCGCCACCAACCAGGACATCGTCTTCCCCTTCAACGACGCGGTCGATCCGTCCACCGTGAGCTTCACCTCGATTTCGGTGGTGGAGATCAACAACGGCTCGACCCCGCCCGGCGAATTCCTGGTCCAGGGCCGAAAGGTGATCTTCCGCCCGGCGCTGATCGAGAACGAGGCCGGCATCCAGTTCGGCTTCCAGGAGGGCGCGATCTACCGGATCACGGTGTTCGCCTCTCCCGAATCCAACGTCGTCAAGTCGGTGATCGGCCGTCCGAACCTGACCCCCATCACCTGCTCGATCCAGACCGCCGGCATCATTGACCTGGTGCCCGGGCGGCCGCGGGTGACCTTCACTCCGAACTTGACCAAGCCGCCGACGACCAACGACTTCGACGTCGTGATGGTCTTCAACGACCTGATGCAGAAGGACCAGCTGGTCGATTCTGCGACCGGGTCCAGCCCCTCGGTCAGCGTCCGGGTGGTGGACGACAGCCAAGCGACCACCGTCGAGGTGGCCATCCCGGGGACCTACTCGATCGAGTTCGACCAGAACCGCCTGCTGACGGAGCTGACCTTCCGCCCGCTGGCGCCGTTCCCCAGCGGGGCCAACGGGCTGCGCCAGTTGCGCATCGACTTCTCGTCCCAGATCGCCGACATCGCCGACAACTTCCTGAGCAATCCGGGCTCGAACCTGGTCCCGTTGCCGACCAGCGGGTCGGCGCCTGGCAGCTTCGTCGAGACCTTCGATGACAGCCTGATGCTGGATGGCGCCGCCAGCACCGCCAGCCTGTGGAGCGCCAACCCTGGCGCCCTGGACAGCGGCTACGACACCGTCGCGGGCCTCCACCGGGGCGGCGGCAGCGGAATCCTCGGCACCTTCGCCCCGACCGAGGACTTCAGCTTCTCCACCGACTCGATGGCGATGGTCACGATCACCGGCGAGACCGTCACCATCACCGACGGCGTCTTCATGTTCGACCGGGTCCACATCCCGGACGGCGTCACCGTGACCGCCGCCGGCCCCAACCCGCTGCGCCTGTTCTGCCGCGGAGAGTGCCTGGTGGAGGGTGTCCTCGACCTGTCCGGCGCCCCGGCCCCGGCCAATTTCGGCAAGTACTTCCTGCGCTTCGACGAACGCTTGTCGGGTGAATCCACCGGCGGCATCTTCGAGTTCGAGGCCCTGGGAGGAAATCCGGCCGCCGGCAACTGCGGCGGCGGCTCGGGCGGCAAGGGCGGCAAGGCCTGGTACGTCCTGGACGGGATCCGGGACCCCAACGAGCCCCCCGGCGAGCCGGACTACTACAAGGAGGATCTCACCAACTGGGTCGAGGGCCAGGTCGATCCGATCAACGACCCGCCCGATCCTGCCCGCTTCCTGGCCGCCGCTCCGCCGACCACCGGCCGCTGGGTCTATGTCCACGGTCGCCCCGGGCAAGGAGTGGGGGCGGCCCCGACCAGCGGCGACCCTGAATTGCGCTACGGCCAACTCGCCGGAGAGCGGGCGCTCGGCGCCGGCATGGGGTCGTGGGCCTGGCCGCCGCTGACCGATTCGATCCCGAACACCGCGTTCACGATCTACACCAAGATCCGCTCGCACTTCGACACCGGGATCAGCAGCTACACCGAGTACTCCCGGCACCGCTCGCGCGGCGGCGGCGGCGGCGGCTTCTGGACCGACGGCGACCAGGGCGAGTACTTCGTCCCTGGTTCGACGGACCCGCTGCTCGGCCTCCTGCCCGCCCCTGAGGTCGACGCGGGTTCGGGGATCTGGGAGTACAACTCCTTCCTCGATCTCGACGCCCACGGCGGCGGCGGGACGCCTGACGCGGCCGGAGGGAGCTACAGCCTTCCCGCCGGCATCGAGACCCTCGAGCCGTCCCTCGGCCTGCTGCTCGGCGGCGGCGGCGGCGGCGGCGCCGGCGTCGGCTTGCACGGCTCCTACCACGCCCTCGGCGCGTTCCGGCCCGACGGCCTGATCGACACCTACCGCAACTGCTCGGGCGCCGGTGGCGGCGCCGGCGGGTCCGGGCTGCAGCTCCAATCCGGTGGGCCGGTCTTCGTAAGCGGCAGCGTCAGGGTCTCTGGCGGCAGCGGCGGCGACAGCGAGTTCATGCTGTCCCTCCCGTATCACGACACCGCTGCGATCGTCCACGCCCCACCCGGCGACGCCGGCGGCGGCGGCGGCGCGGGCGGCTCGATCCTGCTGCAGACCAACGGTCCCCTGGCGGTCTCGCCCGACGCCCTGGTCCTCCGCGGCGGGCGCGGCGGAAAGGGCTCCGCCGGCAACTACGGCGGCACCGGCGGCGCCGGTCTGATCCGCTTCGAGACTCCGACCGGGGTCGAGCCGCTGGTCACCCTCCAGGGAATGGTGGCGCCAGACGCCTCGGTCGACCTGGCCCCGATCGGCCAGCCCGGCGTCCCCAACGTTGCCGCCTTCGGCGCCGACCTCGGGGGTACCCTCGGCGACTTCGGCGTCTTCAACGGCAACTCGAGCGGCGTCCGCAGCGCCTGGTTCGCGCCCACCAACGACGTCCTGCTGCTCGACTTCACCGGCTACTCGATCACCGTTCGCTTCGACGACGGCGCCGAACAGGTGGTCACCTACGACGGCGACGACCTCAGCGGCAACGATCACACCACGCCGGGGACGACCCCGGTCTGGGTTGCCTTCCAGGTCGGCTGGGGCCCCCCCGGCGCCACCGAGCCCAACCCGGCCACCCTCGGCGACTGGGTCGTCCCCGGTTACGGCACCACCGGCGGCCTGCCCGAGATCCGCGGCAACCTGGCGCGCATGATCCGTTTCATGATCGTCTTCGACCACAACCTGATCTCCACGCTGATCGGACCCGGCGCTGGCCGCTACTACCAGGTCGAGGACCTGACGCTGAACTGGAACGGGGAGTGAACCGCTCCGGCCAGCCTCGGCTGCGCCGGCTGCTCCCCGACGCTGTCCTGGTCGACGCCTCCACCCTGGTGCGCGGCCAGGCGCTGGTCGTCGACGGGGGCCGGGTTGTTGGCCTCGACGATCCGATCCACCCCGAGGTCGAGCGCTTCCCAGGCGAGTTGTGGTGCGCCGCGCCGGTCATGGCGCACGCCCACCTTGAGAGCTTCGACGCGCCCGCAGCAACCTGGCCGCGCACCGGCTTCGCCGCCTGGGCCGAGGCGCTGGTGGAGTGGCGGCGAGGTCCTCGGAGGGACGACGCCGAGTCGGCCGACGCAACCCTCGACCTGCTGGGCCGGGGTGGCTGCGGCCTTGTGCTGGCCCACGTCGGCGGCGAGCTCGGATCGGAGTCGGCTGCGGCTGCCGGGCGGGGTCGGCCGGAGCTGATCTGCCTGCGCGAGCTGTTCCAGCCCGATCCCGAGCTGGCGGAGGCGGCCCTGGCCGAGGCTCGCGGCGCGCCGGTCGCCTTGCACTCACCCTTCGGGGTCTCCTCGGACCTGGCGCGCCGGGCCTTCGCCGCCGGTGGCCTGATCTCGATCCACCTGGGCGAGCACCCGGAGGAGCGTCAATTCCTCGCCACCGGAGCCGGGCCGCTGGCTGATCTGTTCCGCCGGCGGGACCGGCCCGTGGCTCGCCAGCGCTGGGATTCCCCGGTCGACTGGCTCGAGGACGTCGGCGGCGCCCGGCGGGGCACGCTGGCGGTGCACTGCGGCGACCTCGGGGCGGCCGAGTTGACCCGGCTCCACGTGGCCGAGGTCGGGCTGGTGTGGTGCCCGGGCACTCACCGCTGGTTCCAGCGGCCGCCGCCGGCATTCCTCGACGCCGACGGCCCGCTGCCGGCCCTCGGCTGCGATTCGCTGGCCTCCAACGAGACCCTCGACCCGATGCGTGAATTCCGGCTCGCGCACGCGGCGCTGCCGGCAGCAGGGGCCCAGGCCTGGTGGCGAGCTGCGACCGAGACCGGCGCGCGACTGCTCGGGCGGGAGGAGCTGGGCCACCTCCGTCCGGGCGCCGACTGCCGCTGCCTCCGCTTCCGCCCAGGCCGGAGTCTCGCCAGCGCCGCCGAGGCCTGCTCCTTGCTGTCGGCCGTGCCGCCGCTGCGGCCATTGGGCCCTGCGGGTCTGCCGGCCTAGAATCCGGGCAGGGAGACCCTGCTGCGCTGGATCCGGGGCTCCCGCCAGTTCCTGATCAGCGGCCACTCCCGCGCCGACGGTGACTGCCTCGGGACCCAATGCGTCCTGTTCCACGCCCTGCGGGCCCTGGGCAAGGAGGTCCGCATCCTAAACCCGGACCCGCCCGACCCACGCTACGGCGTCCTCGGGCTTCACACGCCTTTCGAGGTCTACCAGGAGGGAAGCGGCCTGCCGGCTCACGACGCCTTGGTCGTCTGTGACTGCTCCGCGCTCGTCCGGCTCGGCGGCATGGCCGGTCCGGTGATCGAATCCGGGATTCCGCGCGCCTGCGTCGACCACCACCCTTTGAGCTCCGCCGACCGCGAGTGCTGGGACCACTTGCTCCACGACCCCGAGGCCCCGGCTTCCGGGCTGCTGGCCTGGAGGCTCGCCGAGGCTCTCGGTGTCGAGCCCTGTGCCGGTGCCCGCGAAGGGGCCTTCCTGGCCCTGGCCTCTGACACCGGCTGGTTCCAGCACGCCAACGCCTCCCCTGAGGCCTGGACCCTTGCCGCGGGATTGGTGGCCGCCGGCGTCTCCTCCGCGCGGCTGCACCGGGAGGTCTACCGCCGCTGCGCCCCCGGCCATCCCCGCGGGATCGCCCTCGCCCTCGAGACCACCGAATATCTGCTCGGTGGACGCGTCGCGCTTGCCTGGGCCGACCCGGGTTCCCTGGCTGGAGCCGGTGCCACGCTCGACGACAGCGATGAAGTCCTCGACCTCCTTCGCGCCGTCGACGGAGTCGAGGTGGTCGGTTTCGTCCATTGGCGGGACGGTCGATGCCGCGCCAGCTTGCGGGGCCCGGGGGAAGCGGATGTTGCGGCTGTCGCCAGGTCCTTCGGCGGCGGGGGCGGCCGGGGGGCGGCGGGGGGGGGGGGCGGGGGGGGGGGGGCGGGGGGGGGGGGGGGGGAGGGGCCGGGGGGGGGGCCGGGGGATGCCGGCCCCTTGGCCGGCGCCTGCATTTCGGGC
>JACNJP010000229.1 GCA_014382465.1 Planctomycetota bacterium | reverse complement strand
TTCGTACATGTTAGCATGAGGCGGAGAGCGGGAGGTGTTACAGGGCCACGAAGATGGCGTAGATGCGGTTCTTGACCAGCGCCTCGGCGAAGTAGAGTGGGTAGGAGGGGTCAATATCGATGAACAGAGTCGGCCCCTCGAAGTCGAGGATGAACTGCTCGCGCAGGTCGGCCTGGCCGACCGAGAAGCTGCGGCAGCTCTTGACCGAGTGGATCACCAGGGCGTCGGCCGAGTAGTCCTCGAGGTAGCCGCGGATCAGCTCCGAGCGCATGCCCCAGTTGCGGTTGGTGTAGCAGCCGAGCATGTACTCGGCCATCGACTCGAAGGGCCGCGAGACGTCGTGGCGGAAGCCGAGGTCCCAGATGCCGCCGACCTTGGAGTAAGTCGAGGCCACCGAGACGGCGCCCCACTTCTTGAACATCTCCCAGAACTTGCGGAAGTGCGGCCAGGCCGGCGGGCCCTCGATGACGATCCGGACCTTCTCCTCGGCCACCGGCCCCATGCCCATGTCGAGGCGCTCCTGCACCTCCTTGGCCACCGCCTGGTAGTAGTCGAGGCAGCCCTGGGTGCCGCGCATGGTGTAGATCGGCGCCATGAAGAACACCGCCTCGAAGTAGGCGTCGATCGGCGACGGCGTGTGCTTGGCGCTCTCCAGCACCTGGACCCACAGGTCCTCCGACTTGACCGTGCACTCGATGGCCCGCTCGTAGGCGGCCGGGTCGAACTCCTGGCCGGTGATCCGCTCGCAGGTGACCACCAGCTCGCGCAGCTGGTCCTCGACGTACTTGACCTCCTCCTTGGTCGCGCCGCCCATGCCGCGCAGGTAGGGCACGTCGATGACCACCATCTCGGCGTCGTAGAACTCGGCCAAGGCCTCGAACCAGCGCAGGTAGGTGGCGCAGCCGGCGTAGTTGCACACCAGCAGGTCGGGCTTCGGCAGCTGGGTGCCGTGCGGCATCTTGTTGCCGCCGAGCATCATGCCGATGTCGTTCTTGACGTAGCCGCAGACGTCGCCGGAGTAGCCGAGGTCCTCGGCGGCCAGGATGTTCGGCCCGGCGACCTTCTTGATGCCGCACTGGAGGGCGTTGACCTCTGGGTAGACGAGGTGCAGGCCGCAGGCCTGCAGCAGCTCGCCGATGTTGCCGCTGATGAAGAGGTAGGCGACCTTCTCCCCGCGGGAGGGCGCGTCCTCGAGGTGCTGGTACCAGTCGTTGAGAAGCTCCTTCTGGATCTTCTGGCCGGCGCCCTGGTGCTGGAAGGTGGCGTTCATGCGGTGGCCTCCTCTTCGGTGAAGAAGAGAATGGATTCGGCGAAGGTCTCGGCCTGGGTACGGATCGATTCGAAGCTGCCCATCTTCTCCTCGAACTCCACGGCCAGGTAGGGGATGCCGGCCCGGTCGAGGGCCTGCTTGTGGAGCACGAAGTCGTAGAAGGCGGGCTCGCAGAACTTGGCGGTGCAGAACATCACGCCGTCGGCGCGGGACTCGCGGGCGCGGGCGACCAGGCGCTGGCTGCGCTCGGAGGGCGAGTGGTGGCGCACCACCGAGCCCTCGGCGTGGTCGAAGTAGGCCGTGACGAGGTCGTCCCAAGGGTCGCCGCAGCGCGACAGCGGCTCCTTGAACCAGCGCAGGCCGCGCCCGAGGTCGCTGTCGACGACGAAGCAGTGGGCCTGGTCGAGGGTCCTGAGCAGCTCGAGGGCCGGCTGCTCGCAGAAGCTGCCCTCGAGGACCACCCGCACGCCGTCCTTCTGGCGAACCTCGCGCTGCGGCAGCAGCTCCAGGACCTCGACCAGCACGGCGTTGTGCCGCCGCGGGTCGCGGCGGCCGGCGGCGCGCACCAGGATCTGCAGCTCCTCCAGGCTGAGCCGCCAGGGCTCCTCGCAGCGGACCGCCGACAGCTCGCGCAGCAGCCGGCGCTGCTCCTCGTAGAGCTCGATGGCGGCCGCCAGGTCCGCGTCCGACGGCGTCCGGCCGGTGAGCTTGCCGACCTCCCCGCACAGCCGCTCGAGGTCGTCGCGGTAGTAGCCGCGCGCGGCGCCGCTCTTGAGGTTCTGCGGGTAGTGCAGGTAGTCGACGTAGGTGCCCGGGAAGTTGCGCGCCCACACCCCCGACAGGTTGCGGGCGACGTCGCACAGCGAGCTGAACAGCATGCCCTCGAGGAAGTCGAGCTTGCCGAGCAGGCCGAGCTCGAGGGTCGAGCGCGAGATCGAGCAGATGAAGCTCTGGATCCGGGCGTCGGCCAGCTCCACCTCGATCTTGTCGCCGCCGCCCCAGACCGCCACCGGCAGCGCGCCGGCGGCCCAGATGACCTCGGCCGGCACGTAGACCGGGAAGTAGCCGACGCAGGCGCGGCCGGCCTCCTCGGCCTTCCAGGCCCGGGCGACGGCGAATTCGTTGTCCTCGACCTCGAGGCGGGCGGTCTGTACCAGTTGCTCGAGGCGGCTCATCGGTCGCTCCATACGGGGTCGCGCTTGGCGAGGAAGGCCTGGAGGCCCTCGACGGCGTCCTCGGTGCTCATCAGCTCCTCCAGGTAGAGGCGCTCGAGCTCGGGCAGGACCCGCTGGCAGGCGTCGCGCCACGGCCAGCGGGTGGCGCGGCGGGCGAAGCGCACCGCGGCGCCGGACAGGGGCGCGAGGGTGGCCCTGGCCCACTCTTCGACGCCGTCGAGCAGGTCGCCCTCGGGCACCGCGAGGTCGACCAGGCCCATGGTCGCGGCCTCGGCGCCGCGGATCAGGGAGCCGGTCTGGAGCAGCACCGCGGCCCGGCCGGCGGGAACCCGCAGCGGCAGCAAGGCGGCGCCGGCCGGCGGGAAGACGCCGAGGCGGACCTCCGGGCAGCCCATCTGGGCGTCCGGCGCGGCGATGATCACGTCGCAGGCCAGCGCCAGCTCGAAGCCGCCGCCGAGGCAGCGGCCGCGCACCGCGGCCACCACCGGCGGCAGCGCCAGCTCGTTCATGGCGCCGAGCAGGTCGTGGAACTCCGGCAGCATGGTCTCGACCTCGCCCGGCAGGTGCTCGGGGACCGAGGCGCCGTAGCTGAAGTGCTCGCCGGCGCCGGTGATCACCACCAGCTTGAGGCCCGGCTCGGCGGCCACCGCCGCCAGCTCCTCGCCGAGGGCCGCAATGGCCGCCCGGTCGAGGATGTTGCCGGGGGCCGGCCCGAGCTCGAGCACCGCGCCGGCGCCGTCCAGGAGCTCGCGCCGCGCGACCGGAGCGACGGCGCTCACGCCTCGCCTCCGTCGGCCTGGTACGAGTCCATGGCGTAGGGCGCGCAGCGCTCCAGCAGCTCCTCGTTCCAGCGCGCGCCGGTGGCCAGGGCCCGCCGCAGCTCGAGGAAGTCGGCCTCACGCTCGGCGCGGGGGGCGCGGTGGAAGGTGCGGAAGCCGGCCTTGGCCTCGGTCATCATGTTCAAGGCCAGCCAGGCGCGGTGGCCCTCGCGGTTCTTGTCCCAGTGGGCCAGCTTGTGCCGCCGCAGGCTCTCCAAGGTGTAGGTGGTGCAGTCCGGCATGGTGTTGGCGAGCTTCCAGGCCAGCGACTCGACCTCGGCGTCGAGGGCGCTGAAGTCGGTCTCGCAGGCCTTGAACAGCTCCTTGGCGACCGCCAGCTCCTCGCCGCTCTTCAGCTGGCCGTAAAGCGGCCGGCCCCAGGCGTCGAAGCGCGCCTCGGTGACCGCCAGCGGGTTGGGCAGGAACTCGCCGTCCTTCTTGAGCACTGGCGCCAGGCCGTTGATCAGGCCGAGCTGGAGCGCGTAATGGGCGGTCCAGGTCTCACACAGGGTGCAGGACTCGACCGCCTTGGCCCAGCCGACGTAGAGCGGCAGGAAGTCGGTCGATCCGCCGACCGGAGCCGAGCCGTGCTTGGGGCCGGCCTGGCCGAAGCGGGCGGTGTCGGCCGCGACGGTGAAGTCGCAGGCCATGCCGATCTCCTGGCCGCCGCCGATGCGCATGCCGTTGACGCGGCAGATGACCGGCTTGTCGCACTCCATCAGGGCGCACACGGCGTCGTTGAACAGCCGCATGTAGCGCCGGTACTCGTCCGGGCGGCCCGAGTAGTGCTCGCTGTACTCGGCGGTGTTGCCGCCGGTGCAGAAGCTGCGGTCCCCGACCGCGGTGAAGACCACGCTCTGGACCCCGGGGGCGTTGGAGGCCTGGCGCAGCGCCAGGATCAGCTCGGCCAGCGCGCGGGTGGTGTAGCTGTTGAGCTGCTTGGGATTGTCGAGCCAGATCCAGGCGTTGAACAGGCCGGCGACGGCCTCGCCGTCGGGCCGGCGAAGCGGCTTGAGAAGGTAGCGGATGTCGCGGTACTCGTAGCCCGGGGCGAGCTCGTGGTTCTCGAATTGGGAGGGAGGGAGGGCGGTCGCGGTCATGGCACCAGCACGGGGCGTTCGGGAATGCGGTGGTGATGGACGTCCTGCAGCACCTGGTTGATCTCGTCCATCGGGAAGCGTCGCACGAAGGGCCCGACCTGCACCTGGCCGGCGCGGATCAGGTCGAGGGCGGGGGCGTAGAGCTGCGGGCGGCAGCCCCAGTTGCCGAAGGCCTCGGCGTCGAAGGCCATCAGGTTCGACAGCCTGACCGGCACGCGGTCGAGGCAGAAGCCGACGATGGCGACGGTGCCGGCGTGGCTCATGAGCGACCAGGCCAGCTCCTGGCCGGCCGGGGTGCCGCTCATCTCGAAGACCTTGAGGCCGTGGCGCGGGAAGCCGGCCTCCTTGCAGGCGGCCTGGACCGCCTTGCGGGCGGCCTTGGCGTCGAGGCCGCGGGTGTTGACGCCGGCGACGGCGCCGTGGGCCAGCGCGCGCTCGATCTTCAGGTCGTCGACGTCGACGGCGACCGTGCGGGCGCCCATCGCGGCGGCGATCTGGACCCCGAAGCTGCCGATGCCGCCGGCGCCGATCAAGACCGCGTGGTCGCCGTCACCGACCTTCGCGCGCACCATCGCCTGGTAGGGCGTGGTGACCGCGTCGGCCAGCACCGAGACGTCCTGCAGCTCGAGGCCGGCGGGCAGGCCGCCGGCGTCGACCAGCCAGCGCACCGGCGCAACCAGGTGGGAGGCGAAGCCGCCGTGGAAGTCGTTGCCCGGCATGAGCTGGCGCTGGCAGGCGCACTCGTGGCCGGCGAGGCACAGCTCGCAGTCGCCGCAGGGGAGCACGGCGGGCACGACCACGTCCTTGCCGGCCCAGGCCTCGGCGCCCTCGCCGACGGCTTCCACGGTGCCGGCGATCTCGTGGCCGAGCGCCAGCGGCAGCGGGTGCTTGGTGCGCACGCCGCCGTAGAGGAAGCCGAGGTCGGTGTGACAGACGCCGCAGCCGACCACCCGGATCCGAGCCTCGCCCGGGCCGGGTTCGGGCGGGTCACCGGCCTCGCGAACCAGGGGCTGGTCCGGGGCGGTCATCAGCCAACGAAAGAATCCACTCAAAGCGATCTCCTGTCAGGGGGCGACGGGACAATAGAGTAATAAACCTCCAACAATAGGTCAAAAGGGGAAATATATTGCCCCGCTCAGGCAGAGAGCCGCCGGTCCATTCGCCCTCCCGGACCCATGCCTGCCCGCTACTGGTAGGCGGCCTGGCCGGTGAAGGCCTGGCCCAGGATCAAGGTGTGGATCTCGTGGGTGCCCTCGTAGGTCAGGACCGTCTCGAGGTTGCAGGCGTGCCGGCCGGAGTGGTACTCCAGCGTGATCCCGTTGGCGCCGAGCAGCGTACGGCACTCGCGCGCCGCCTCGAGCGCCTTGACGACGTTGTTGCGCTTGGCCATGGAAACCTGCACCGGCACCATGACGCCGGCGTCCTTCAGCCGCCCGAGGCGCCACACCAGCAACTGGCCCTTGGTGATCTCGGTGCCGATCTCCGCCAGCTTGGCCTGCGTGAGCTGGAAGGAGGACAGCGGCCGGCCGTGGATCTGGCGCTCGCCGGTGTAGCGCAGGGCCTCCTGGAAGCAGGCCTGCATGGCGCCGACGGCCCCCCAGGCGATGCCGTAGCGGGCCTGGGTCAGGCACGAGAGCGGCGCCTTCATCCCCTTCGCCTTCGGCAGGCGGTTGGCGTCGGGCACCCGCACCTCCTCGAGCACCAGCTCCGAGGTGACGCTGCAGCGCAGCGACCACTTGTGCTTCTGCTCCGGGGCGCTGAAACCGGCGCGCTCCTTCTCGACCAGGAAGCCGAGCACCTCCCCCTCCTCGTCCTTGGCCCACACGATCGAGACGTCGGACACCGTGCCGTTGGTGATCCACATCTTGCGGCCGGTGATGATCCAGTCGTCGCCGTCCCGGCGGCAGCGCGTCAGCATGCCGGCGGGGTCGCTGCCGAAATCGGGTTCGGTCAGGCCGAAGCAGCCGATCGCCTCGCCGCGGGCCAGCCTCGGCAGCCACTCGCGCTTCTGCTCCTCGCTGCCGTAGGCCTCGATCGGGAACATCACCAGCGAGCCCTGCACGCTGACGAAGCTCCGCACCCCGGAGTCGCAGCGCTCGAGCTCCTGGCAGATCAGGCCGTAGACCACCGAATTCATGCCGGCGCCGCCGTACTCCTCGGAGACCGTCGGCCCGAACATGCCCATCTCCCCCATCTCGGGGATCAGGTCCGACGGGAAGGTGCCGTCCTCCCAGTGCCGCGGGACGACCGGCATCAGGCGGTCGTCGATCCACGCCCGCACCTGCTCGCGGACCATCAGCTCGTCTTCCTCAAGCAGGCCGTCGAGGTCGTAGAAATCCAATTCGGGGGTGATTCTCATGCTCGGGATCCGGGGAGGGGAGCGGCGGCGGGACGCGGCGGATCCTAACGGACGCCCGCCCGCGGCGCCCCTATCCTGTGCCGCCATGGCCAAGTACCTGGTCACGTCAGCCCTCCCCTACGCCAACGGACCGATCCACTTCGGCCACGTCGCCGGCGCCTACCTGCCGGCCGACATCTACGTCCGCTACCTGCGGATGCGCGGCCACCAGGTGCTCTACGTCTGCGGCACCGATGAGCACGGCGTCGCCATCACGCTGCGGGCCGAACAGGAGGGCCTGTCCTACCGCGAGTCGGTGGACCGCTGGCACGCCGAGATCAAGGCCCTGTTCGACCGCTTCAGCATCCGCTTCGACGTCTTCAGCGGCACCGCCCGCTGCCGCTACCACGCCGAGGCCAGCCGCCGCTTCTTCCGCGTGCTGCTGGAGCGCGGCTGGGTCACCGAGCGGGTCGAGGAGCAGTGGTACTCGGAGGCCTCGGGGCGCTTCCTGCCCGACCGCTACCTCCAGGGCACCTGCCCGGAGTGCCGCCACGAAACGGCCCGCGGCGACGAGTGCCCGTCCTGCGGCGCGTGGATCGACGCCCGCCAGCTCGGCGACCCGGTGAGCCTGGTGGACGGCTCGCGACCGGTCCTCAAGGAGACCAAGCACTGGTACCTCGACCTCCCCGGGCTGCGCGCCGCCGGCCTCGACCGCTGGCTCCAGGGAGCCGACCCGGAGCGGCCGCACTTGCCCTGGAAGCCGAACGTCGAGGGCCACGTCAAGGCGATGCTCAAGGACCTGCAGGAGCGCCCGATCACCCGCGACCTGCCGTGGGGAGTGCCGGTGCCAGAGGAGCTCGAGGGCGCCGAGGGCAAGGTGCTCTACGTGTGGTTCGACGCCCCGATCGGCTACCTGTCGGCGACCATGGAGTGGGCCGAGGACCAGGGCGAGCCGGAGGCCTGGCGGGACTGGTGGCAGGACCGGCAGACCCACCTGGTCCACTTCATCGGCAAGGACAACATCGCCTTCCACCTGGTGGTGTTCCCGGCGATGCTGCTCGGCCAGGAGAATGCCTGGGACGACCGCCCCTTCGTCCTGCCTTACAGCGTGCCCGCCAACGAGTTCTACAACCTGCAAGGCCGTAAATTCAGCACCTCGGGGGGCTGGTACCTTGACAACGAGGAGTTCTTCAGCCGCTATTCGGCCGACGCCGCGCGCTTCCACCTGGCCCTCACGGCCCCCGAGACCGCCGACAGCGAGTTCACCTGGGAGGGCTTCCAGGCGACCAACAATTCGCTGTTGGCCGACAAGCTCGGCAACCTCGCGACCCGGGTGATCAAGTTCGCCGCCCGCCGCTACGACGCCGCGGTCCCCGCTTCGGACGGTTCGCTGGACCGCCACCCGACCCTGGCCGAGGCCGACGAGCGCTTCGCCGAGACCGGCGACCGGCTGAGCCGCAATGAGCTGCCCAGGGCCGCGCGGGCCCTGATCGCCGCCTGCGACTCCCTGAACCAATTCTTCGACGCGCTCACGCCCTGGAAGTTGGCGAAGAGCGAGGATTCGGCCGACCTCGCGCTCTGCGGCGCCTGCATCGAGCGCTGCCTGGCCTACCTCGAGCTCCTGAGCCGCCGGCTGCGCCCGTTCTGCCCCGATTCATCCGACCGCCTGCGGGTCATGCTCGGGCAGGCGGCGGCCGGCGGCGGCGACCTTTGGGGAGAGGAAGGCGCGGGCCAGCCTCCGGCGCACCTGCCCGAAGGGGCGGCCTTGGGAGAGGCCGAGGTGCTGTTCCAGAAGATCGACGAGGAGACCGTCGCCAACGAGCTGGAACGGCTGGCGCGCCGGGGCGGTCGAGGAGAGGAATAGGCGGGCGGCAGGTCCGAATCGAATAGAAGAAAGCCGCGCTCCGTCCTCCCCCGTCGCGCGGCCGAATCAGCCAGTCGAACCTAGATCAGCTGTTCATCTGATCCTTCCAAGCCTTCGCCGGCTTGAAGGCGATGGTCTTGCTGGCCTGGATCTGGATCGTTTCGCCGGTTTGGGGGTTCCGTCCGGTGCGGGCAGCGCGCTCGCGCACGTTCCAGGTCCCGAAACCAGCGATGCTGACGGTTCCGTCACCAGCGACACCATCTTGGATGCCGCTCAGGACGACGTTCACGATCCCCTCGGAACTGGACTTGGTCGTGGCAAGGTGCTCGCAAACGTAATCGATCAGGTCGCGCTTGTTCATCGGTTTGCTCAGGTGGCAGTAGGCGTTTGGGAGGTAAAAGTGGAGGCCAGAAGGAAACAAGCCCCGGGGGTTGGTCCAATCGATCGTCCCCCGGGGCCTGGTGATTCGTCAAGCGGTAGCTCAGATAATCCAGGTCGGGACCTGAATTCTCCTGAATCAGCGCCGCTTGGCCGTCTTCCTCTTGGTCGTCTTCTTCTTCGCGACCTTC
>JACNJP010000352.1 GCA_014382465.1 Planctomycetota bacterium | reverse complement strand
AGACCGGCGGCTGGTCCCTGGACGAGGCCGACTTCGCAGTGATCCTCGGGCTGTGGCAGGACCAGCCGGCGATGGACGGCTTCATGGCCCAGCGCCACGACGCCCTCTACGAGGCGAGCGGCCAGCGGTCCCTGATCCAGACCACCGAGGTCAGCGTCTGGCGGCGGGTCGGGCTGCCCGGAGCCCGCTCGCCGCTCGTCGAGGTCGCGGGGCGCGAGGGCGGCTACCTGCGGATCGCCGAGATCCTGCTGCTCCCGGGCCGGGCCGAACACCTGGTCGAAGTCCAGCGCACCATCTGGGATCCGGCGATGGAGGCCGCCGGGGTGCTCGCCGGCGGCCTGTGGGAGTCCCCTGACGACGACTCCCGCTTCCTCTCGATCTCCCTCTGGCGCTCGCGGGAATCGGAGCGGGAGTGGCGCTCCCGCCCCTTCTTCGACTGCTGGCGGCGCGCCGGGGTCGAGGACGACTGCGAGGACGTGATCGGCCGGCTGGTCTCGGTGGATCCGGACTGGCGCGTAGACTGGTCGCGATCCTGATGGCTGCCAAGAACCCTCCGTCCGTCCTGGCCCGGCTGCTCGCTCCGCTGCCGGCCCTCCTGCTCCTGGTCGGCTGCGGCGACGACCCCGCCGGGACCGCCGAGCCCGGCCGAGCGGCCGGCCGGCCCGCGGATCCGGCCTCCGGGACCCGCAACCTGGTGCTGATGGTGGTCGACACGCTGCGCGCCGACCGCCTCGGCTGCTACGGCCACACCCGCGCGACCTCGCCCAACCTGGACGCCCTGGCCGCCGAGGGGCTGCTGTTCGAGAACGCCTTCGCGCCGGCCCCGTTCACCGCCGCCAGCCACGCCAGCCTCTTCACCTCGCTCCACCCCAACACCCACATGGTCTGGAACAAGGTGAAGATGCAGACCGGGGCCACGGTCTATCCGGCCCTGTCGCAGAACGCGGTGACCCTGGCCGAGGCCCTGCGCGACGCCGGCTTCCAGACCGCCGCCGTGGCCGACGGCGGCTTCGTCAAGGAGGAGCGGGGGCTGGACCAGGGCTTCGACCACTTCGAGTCCGAGACCCGGGGGGTGGTCGACCGGGTCGACCGGGCGCTCCGCTGGCTCCGGGAGGAGCGCGACCCCGGCCGGCCGTTCTTCCTGTTCCTGCACACCTACGAGGTCCACAGCCCCTACATGCCGGAGCTCGAGTTCGTCGACCGCTTCGACCCGGTCTACCAGGGTCCGCTGCGCGAGGCGGTGCGCAAGGCGCGGGAGTGGGTGGCCGCCAACCCGGACCAGAACCCCATCAACCGGCCGCAGGAGCAGTTCTTCCGGCCGCTGTTCGACGCCGAAAACTTCACCGCGGAGGACAAGACCTTCGTTCGGACGCTCTACGACGCCGAGATTGCCATGATGGACCAGGAGTTCGCCCGCCTGCGCGCCTACCTGCGGGAGAGCGGCCTGGACCGGGACACCGCCCTGGTGGTGACCGCCGACCACGGCGAGGAGTTCTGGGAGCACGACTTCTGGGGCCACAAGAAGCTCTGGAATGAGACCCTGCACATCCCGCTGATCGTGCGGCTGCCGGAGGGCCCGCGCGGCCAACGGCGCGCCGACCCGCTCGACCTCATGGACCTGATGCCGACCCTCCTCACCGAGCTCGGAGTGCCGGTGCCGGAGATGGCCACCGGCCGGAGCCTCGACCTGCGGCGGGCTCCTGAGGCCTCTCCCGGCCACTACCTGGTGGCCCAGGCCAACGCGCCCTATGGACTCGCGTCCTTCCGTTACCCCGACGGCAAGGCCATCTTCTTCATCTCTCCGCGGGCCGATTCAGCCGTCTTCGACCCGGTCACCGACCCCGCCGAGCGCCACGACCTCGCCGCTACCGAGGGCGGCCAGGAGCTGCTCCGCCGGGCGGTGAGGGACCGTCGCGCCTTCACCGAGGCCACCGAGGCCCTGCGCCACAAGTTCCAGCTGTTCCCCGAGCTCCGCTCCCAGGACCGGTTCTCCCCCGAGATGGTCGGCGAGCTGCGGGCCCTCGGCTACCTGGGCGACGACGAGTAGCGGCGCTCAGATCGCCACGTCCGCCAGGGCGAACACCGGGCCGTCGAGGCAGGACTTGGCGTACGGCCAGTCGCCGAAGGCGCCGGCGGCGGCGGTCGGCGTCGGGCAGCCGTTGCAGACGCCGATGCCGCAGCCCATGTAGGTCTCGAGGCTGAGCTGGGCGTCGAGGCCGCGCTCGCGGGCGAAGGCGGCGAAGGCGTGCAGCAGCGGCTCGGGGCCGCAGGCGCAGACCAGGGCGCCGGCGCCGATGCGCCCGGCGTCCAGCTCGGCCGCCAGGCAGGCGACGACGTTGCCGCGGAAGCCGAGGCTGCCGTCGTCGGTGGCGTCGAGGCAGCGCAGGGCGCCGGTCTGGAAGGCTTCCCGGTCGTAGAGCCGGTCGGCGCTGCGAGCGCCGTAGAGGAAGTGGCTGCGGCCGCCGGCCCGGGCGCGGGCGCGCGCGTAGAGCAGGAACGGGGCGCTGCCGACACCGCCGGCCACCAGCGCCACTTCGCGGTCGGGCTCGGCGACGGTGAAGCCGTTGCCGAGGGGGAGGGTGCAGATCAGCTCGGAGCCGATCGCCAGGGCGGCCAGGCAGCGGGTCCCGGGGCCGATCACCTGCACCAGGAAGCTGAGCCGGTCGGGCGCGAGCTGGTCGTAGACGCTGAAGGGCCGGGGGATCAGGGGGCCGCTGCCGTCGGCGGCCGCCAGCATGGCGAAGCGGCCCGGCGCCAGCGGCGCGAAAGCCTGGCCGAACGCCAGCTCGAGCACGAAGGCGTCCGGACCGCAGGCGCGGCGGGCGGCGAGCGCGGCGCGGCAACAGCGCGCGTCCTGGGGGAGATGGCCCATTCGAGGGCGGATTCTAGCCGGCCCCGGCCGGCGCCGAGGCGCGGGTCCTGGCCGGCGCCGATGGTAGATTCCGGCGATGAAGCGTCCTCCCCACCCCGCCCGGCGGCCCGCCGCGGGCACTCCCGAGGACCCGGTCCTCGGCGCGGGAGTGATCTTGTGGCGCCGCGGGCTGGACGGGCCGGAGTTCCTGCTGCTTCGAAACGCCCTGCACCGGACCTGGGGCTTCCCCAAGGGCCACCTCGACGCCGACGACCCGGATCCGGTCGCCGGGGCGCTGCGCGAGGTCCTCGAGGAGACCGGCGTCCGGCTGACCGAGGAGCAGCTCACCGCCGGCTTCGCCGACGTCTCCTCCTACCGGCCCAAGCAGCGCTGGAAGCGGGTGGTGCTCTACCTGGCCGAATTCCCCGAGGGCCAGGAGCTGGCGGTCTCCAGCGAACACGACCGCTGGGGCTGGTTCGGGCGGGAGCAGGCCCTGGCGCTGCTCGAGCACCAGGAGCTGCGCCGCAGCCTGGTCCGGGCGGCCTTCCGGGTGGGCTAGAATGCCGGGCTCGATGAGCCCGCAAGACGCCCTCGTGCTCCTGGACGCGCACTCCCCCGCCGGGGAGCCCTGGCCGCTGCACTGCCGCCAGGTGGCGCGCGTGGCGGTCGAGATCGGGCGCGCCCGGGCGGACCAGGACGCCGAGGTCGACCTGGCCGGCCTCGAGGTCCAGGCGCTGCTCCACGACATCGGCCGCAGCCGGACCCACGGCCCCTACCACGGCTGGTCGGGCTACGTGATGCTGCGGGCCGAGGGCCACGCCGCCGCCGGGAGGGGCTGCCTGACCCACTGGCTGAAGGGCCGGGGCCCGGAGGAGCTGCAGCGGACCTCGCGCTTCCGCGAGAGCTTCATCGAGCGCGTCTTCGCCGCCGTCGACCCGCCCGAGTGGACCCTGACCGACAGCGTCCTGTCGGTGGCCGACTCCAGCGTCCGCCACTCCACGGTGGTGGACTTCGAGGACCGCTACCAAGACCTCTACGACCGGTACGGCGAGTCGCGGTGGCTGCGGCGGGCCAGCGAGCTCACCGAAGAGCACGCCGCCGAGATCGGCCGCCAGCTCGGCTACCCGGTGGAGCGGCTGCTGGAGCCGCTCTACGGCGATTCCCTGGAATGAGCACACCCGCCTCCTTCGCCCCCCAAGGGCTCGACCACTACGCCGGCCGGATCCGCGCCGCGCTGGCGCCGGCGCTCGGCGTCGACGCCTCCGACCTGCAGCTCGAGCGGCCGCGGCACGACGGCATGGGCGACTTCGCCCTGCCCTGCTTCCGCTACGCCGAGGGTCGCGGCGGAAACCCGGCCGCCCTGGCCGCCAGGCTGGCCGCCGAACTCTCGATCGAGCAGGTGGCCGCCGCCGCCGCCGGTCCCTTCCTCAACTTCAGCGTCGACCGCGCCGCCCTGGCGGCCACCATCCTGGCCGACTGCGGCCGGCCGGACTTCGGCGGCGGCGCCAGCGAGGAGACCACCCTGGTCGAGTTCAGCTCGCCGAACATCGCCAAGCCGATGCACGTCGGCCACCTGCGCACGACCGTGATCGGCGCGGCGCTGGCGCGGATCCACGCCCACCTCGGCGAGCGGGTGGTGCGCCTGAACCACCTCGGCGACTGGGGCAGCCAGTTCGGCAAGCTGGTGGCCGCTTGGCGGCGCTGGGGCGCCGAGGCCGCCCTGGAGGCCGATCCGATCGCCCACCTGCTCGAGCTCTACGTCCGCTACCACCAGGAGGAGGGGGCCGACCCGGGGCTGGACGCCGAGTCCAAGTCGGCCTTCCAGGAGCTCGAGTCCGGCCAGGACAACGACACCCGCCGGGTCTGGAAGCGCTTCACCGAGCTGTCGCTGCAGGAGTTCGACAAGGTCTACCGGCGCCTCGGCAGCGAATTCGACTTCATCCGCGGCGAGTCCTGGTACGAGGACAAGCTGGCGCCGCTGCTGGCCTGGCTGGAGCAGCGCGGCGTGCTCGAGGAGAGCGAGGGCGCCACCATCATCGACCTCGAGGGCGAGGGAATCAGCACCCCGTGCCTGGTGAAGACCGCCCACGGCACCACCCTCTACGCCACCCGCGACCTGGCCGCGGCCAAGTCGCGCTGGGAGGAGTTCGCCTTCGACCGCTGCCTCTACGTGGTCGGCCAGGAGCAGATCCTGCACTTCCGACAGCTGTTCGCCGCCCTGCGGCGGGCCGGCTGCGGCTGGGCCGACCGCTGCCAGCACATCCCCTTCGGCCTGGTGCGCATGGCCGAGGGCAAGCTCTCCACCCGCGAGGGCCGCGTGCTGGCGCTCAAGGACCTGCTCGACCGGGCGGTCGAGCTGGCGGCCGAGGTCATCCAGGAGAAGAACCCCGACATGGCCGGCCAGGCGGCAGCCGCCGAGATGGTCGGCCTCGGCGCGGTGATCTTCCACGACCTCAAGCACCAGCGCTCCAAGGACGTGGTCTTCGACTGGAAGGAGGTCCTGTCCTTCGAGGGCGACACCGGCCCCTACCTCCAGTACACCCACGCCCGCTGCTGCGCCATCGTGCGCAAGGCCGGGCGGCCGGTACCGCCGCTGTCCGAGGTCGACCCGGGGCTGCTGGCCGATTCGCCCGAGCTGCTGGTGGCCCTCGGCCGCTTCCCCCAGGCGGTCCGCGAGGCGGCCGAGAAGAACGAGCCGATGGTCCTGGCCCAGCACCTGCTGAAGATCGGCGCGGCGGCCAACGCCTTCTACCGCGACCGGCGCGTGCTCGGCTCCGAGCCGCCGCTCGAGGCGGTCCGCCTGTGCGCGGTCGACCGCCTCCGCCGGGTCCTGGCCCTCGGCCTCGGCCTGCTCGGCGTCCCGACCCCCGAGGAGATGTGATGCAGTTCGAACGCCACCTCCGCGACGTCCCGGACTTCCCCAAGCCGGGCATCGTCTTCAAGGACATCACGCCGCTGCTCAAGGACCCGGAGGCCTTCAAGGCCTCGATCGACGCCCTCGAGTCGCTCGTCGGGGCCTGGGAGCCCACCTGCGTGGCCGCCATCGAGTCCCGCGGCTTCCTGTTCGGCGCGCCGCTGGCCGAGCGCCTCGGGGTCGGCCTGGTGCCGCTGCGCAAGCCCGGCAAGCTGCCGTGGAGGACCTTCCAGGAGTCCTACGAGCTCGAATACGGCACCAACACCCTCGAGGTCCACCACGACGCCGCCGGCCCCGGGGACCGGGTCCTGATCATCGACGACCTGCTGGCCACCGGCGGCACCGCCGCCGCCTCGGTCAACCTGATCCGCCGCCTCGGGGCAGAAGTGGTCGGCGCGGCCTTCATCGTCGAGCTAGGCTTCCTCAAGGGCCGCGAGCGGCTCCACGGGATCGAGATCGTCCGCCTGGTCGATATCGGCGGAGAGTAGCTTCCGCCTGCCCGGTGTCCCTAGAATCGCCCAGCCCATGGACCCCGAACGCGAAATGACGCCCGATCCGCCGGAGGAGCCCCGGCTGTCCGCCGAGGAGCTGTGGGAGGCATTCCACAGCTCCGGCGAGGACGCCCTCAAGGACGAGCTGATCGAGCGCCACCAGCCGCTGGTCCGTTTCATCGCCGAGCGCATCTGCCGCACCCTGCCCAGCAGCGTCGACGCCGACGACCTGGTTCAGGAAGGCACCTTCGGCCTGATGGACGCCATCGGCAAGTTCGACCCGACGCGCGGGGTCAAATTCAAGACCTACTGCAGCACGCGCATCCGCGGCGCGATCCTCGACGCCCTGCGCAGCCAGGACTGGGTGCCGCGGCTGGTGCGCCAGCGCGCCAGCAAGCTGAACACGCTGCGCCAGACCTTCCAGGCCAGCTACGGCTGTGAGCCGACCGACAACGAGGTCGCCAAGGCCCTCGACGTCTCGGAGAAGGACCTGCCGAAGATGCTCAAGAAGTCCCGGCCGCGGGTCATGCACAACCTGTCGGACCGGCGGGTCTCGGCCAGCGGCGAGCCCGATTCGGACATCGACACCCTGGGCGAGTCGAGCGAGGTCAGCCCGCTGGACCACCTGAAGGGCAAGGACCTGATGGCCGTCCTGACCCGGGCCCTGACGCCCAAGGAGCGGGTCATCCTCGAGTACTACTACCTGAAGGGCCTGACGCTGCGCGAGATCGGCCTGCTCATGGACCTGACCGAGTCCCGCGTGTGCCAGATCCACTCCAACGTGATCAAGCGGCTGCGCGAGCGCCTGGATCCCCGCATCGGCCAATGAGGCCGCTGCGGGCCGAGCGGATCGCCGGCGCCCTGTCGGCGGCCCGCCGCCTCGCGACCCGCGTCGAGGTCCTGGAGGAGTGCGCCAGCACCTCGGACCTGCTGCGGCAGCGGATCGCCGAGACCGGCACTGAGGCCAACCACGGGCTGCTGCTGATCGCGGAGCGCCAGACCGGCGGCCGCGGCCGCGCCGCCCGGGACTGGTGGTCGGGTCCCCCGGGCCGGAACCTGGCCTTCAGCCTCTGCGTCCAGCCGCCGGTGGAGCCCTACGAGGCGGCCGGGCTGCTGGCGGCCTGCGCCCTGGCCACCGCGGTGGAGGCCTGCTGCGGCCGGGAAGCCGCCCTCAAGTGGCCCAACGACGTCCTGGTCGACGGCGCCAAGGTGGCCGGGCTGCTGGCCGAGGTGCCCTCGACCGCCCCGCCCGCGGTCCTGGTCGGCATCGGGCTCAACGTCCTGACTGCTCCGCCGCCCGGCACCGCCCCCTACCCGACCGCCTGCCTGGCCCGCTTCTCGCCCGCGGAGCCCGACCGGGAGCGCGTCCTGGTGGACCTGCTGGTCGACCTCGGGGCGAGGTGGGAGCAGTACCTGACCCACGGGCCGGCCGCCCTCGAGGCCGAGTTCCTGACCCGGCTCCGGCGCTGGGCGCCCCACGGGGTGCGCGCGGCGGGTAGGGATCCCCTCGCCGAGGGCCCGCTGCTAGAATTCTCTGTTCGACAGGGCCTGACCTGGGGACGAGAGGGGCGAGAGGTGACGCGGGCCGCAGGTCTGCTGCCCAGGATCCAGCCGCTCCCCGCCCCGGTCAGCTAGCACAGGAATACCCGCGATGAATCGATTCGACGACCGGGCGGCCGACGAGCTTCGGCCGGTCCGCTTCCGCCGCAACTACGCCCAGAACGCCGACGGCTCGGTGCTGGTGGAGGTCGGCCGCACCAAGGTCCTGTGCACGGTTTGCGCCTCCTCCAAGGTGCCGCTGTTCCAGAAGTCCAGGGGCCAGGGCTGGATGACCGCCGAGTACTCGATGCTGCCCGGCTCGGTGCCCGGCCGCAAGGCGCGCGAGACCGCCAGCCGCGACGGCCGCAGCGTCGAGATCCAGCGCCTGATCGGCCGCGCGCTGCGCTCCGTGATCGACCTGAGCGCCTTCCCCGAGCACACCCTGCACGTCGACTGCGACGTGCTGCAGGCCGACGGCGGCACCCGCTGCGCCTCGATCACCGGCGCCGCGGTCGCCCTTCACGACGCCCTTCGGACCCTGTCCTCGCGCGGCCAGCTGCGCCACTGGCCGCTGCGCGACTGGCCGGCGGCGGTCTCGGTCGGTCTGGTGGCCGGGCAGGAATTGCTCGACCTGGACTACGGCGAGGACTTCGAGGCCGGGGTCGACATGAACGTCGTCGCCACAGCGCAGGGCCGGATCATCGAGGTCCAGGGCACGGCGGAGGGCCTGCCCTTCGAGCGCGAGGTCTTCGACCGCCTGGTGGACCTGGGGCTGCGAGGGGTGGCGGAGCTGACCGCGCTCCAGAAGGCCGCGGTCGAGGCCGGCCTGCCGGTCTAAAGCCATGAACCGGCGCCGACTCCTGACGATCTCCGCCCTGGCCGTGGCCGCCGGGCTGTATCTCAGCCTCAGCCGCGGCCTGCGGTATCCGCCGCTGCAGCTCGATCCTCCGGCGGTGGCGGTGGAACTGCGCAGCCCGGACGGCTGGCGCCTGCACGGCCTCGGCGCCTACCACCGCGAGATGGCGCCGCCGACGGTGTTCCGCGCCTGGGCGCCGTCACCCCGGCTGCTGCTCGAGGCGGAGCGCGCCGGCAGCGCCGAGCTGACGCTGGAGAACGTCCGCCCCGAGGCCGAGGTCTCGGGCGAGGGCGTCGAGGAGCTCGGCCGCGACGGCCTGTCGCGGCGGCTGAGGGTGGCCTTCGAGGCCGGCCAGGACCGCGAGATCCGGGTCGATTTCCCGCCGCGCGAACGCTACCGCTTCGCCGCCATCGGCGACACCGGCGTCCGCGGCGAGCCGCGCCGCTGCTTCCCGCGCGCCGCCCAGCTGGGGGCCGACTCCTCCCGCCACCGCTGCGGCATCGCCCACTACGACCGCGACCGCGAAGCTGCCGCCTCCGCCTTCCGCGGGGCCCCCGGCCCC
>JACNJP010000143.1 GCA_014382465.1 Planctomycetota bacterium | reverse complement strand
GCCGCGAGCGGCTCAAGAAGGCCGGGCCTGGGGAGATCGTGGTGGTCCCGGGCCTGAAGAAGGCCCGCACCGGGGATACCCTGTTCCCGAAGGGCCACGAGATCGCCCTCGAGCCGATCGAGTTCCCCGAGCCGGTGATCCGCCAGACCGTCGAGCCGCAGGTCCTCGGCGACCGCGACAAGCTGCTGGAGGCCCTGATGGTGCTCGACCGGGAGGACCCGACCCTGACCGTGACGGTCGACGAGGACACCGGCCAGGCGGTCCTGGCCGGGATGGGGGAGCTCCACCTGGAGGTGGCCCTTCACCGCCTGGAGCGCGACTTCCGGGTCGCCGCCCGCGCCGGGCGGCCGATCGTCGCCTACCGCGAGACCCTGCTCCAGCCGAGCGCCGGGGTCGGGACGGTGGAGCGGCCGGGCGGCGAGAGCGGCAAGCAGACCGTCACCGCGCGCCTCGAGGTCCGGCCGGCCGCCGAGACCAAGCCGAGGATCTCGGTCGGGGACGCCGGCGCCGGTCTCAGCCCCGGCGCCCGTTACGAGCTGAACGCGGCCGCCCACGAGCTGGTGGAGGCCGGCGGGGCCCTGGGTTATCCGTTGGCCCAGCTCGAGGTGGAGGTCCTGGAGCTGAGTTGGACCCCGGTCGGGGAGCTGCCGCCGGTGGAGCTGGTGCTCGGCGCCGCCTCCCGGGCCCTCGACCACGCCCTCCACGGCCGCACCGGGCTGCTGGAGCCGATCATGAACCTCCGGGTGGATGTGCCGGAGGACTTCCTCAGCGGGGTCCTGGGGGACCTCCAGGCCCGCCGGGCCGAGATCCAGAGCATGGACCTGGACGCCGGACTGGGCCGGATCCAGGCCACCGCCCCCCTCGACGCCCTGTTCGCCTATTCCACCCGGCTGCGTTCCCTGACCCAGGGCAGGGGGGCCTTCAGCCTCAGCCCCCAGGGCTACGCCCCGGTGCCGGCGGCGCGGGCCCGGGAGATCCTCGAGGGCCAGGGCTGATCCGGCGTCGGGGGGCCGCCGGAGGCCTCGGATCGGCGAATTCCCGGCCTCCGACCTTGACCGCAAATATGTGGCTGCTAAGATGCTTGGCCCGAATTCGGGAACAGCCTCGGTTTTTTTCCTGGACCATCAGCGGACCCCTCCGCGCCGGATAGGAGAGCCGAGGCTCGATGTGTGCCCACGCACCGCCCATGGACAACCGCATTCAGATCCGACTCGAGGCCTACGATCACGAGGCCATCGACCAAGCCACGGAATCCATCATGGAGGCCGCGCGCCTGACCGGCGTGAAGGTCTCGGGTCCGATTCCGCTCCCCACCCGCATCGAGCGCTACACCGTGCTGCGCAGCCCGCACATCGACAAGAAGTCGCGGGAACAGTTCGAGATCAGGACCCACAAGCGCCTGATGTACCTGCTCGAGCCCACCCCGCAGACCGTGGACGCCCTGAACCGCCTGGTCCTGTCCGCCGGGGTCGACGTCCGCATCAAGATCTGAGGCGGACGCCCTACTCACTCCCGCAAGTTCGCTCGAACCGCTGCGATTCTGCCGGCTGGAAACCGGCCCAACGAAAACTACGATGTCCGAGATCAAGTTCCTGCTGGCCCGGAAGAAGGGGATGACCCAGGTCTTCCGCGAGGACGGCACGGTCGTTCCGGTGACCGTGCTCGAGGCCGGCCCCTGCACCGTGACTGGGCTGCGCAGCCCCGGCCAGGACGGCTACACGGCGGTCCAGGTCGGCTTCCTGCCCGGCCGCGCCAAGCACGTCAACAAGCCCCAGCGGGTCGCCGCCGAGAAGGCCGGCGTGACCCCGTTCCGGGTCCTGCGCGAGTTCCGCCTCGCCAGCACCGAGGGCTTCGAGATGGGCCAGGAGCTCAAGGCCGAGCTGTTCGAGGCCGGTGACGTCGTCGACGTCGTCGGCAGGTCCAAGGGGCGCGGGTTCGCCGGCACCATCAAGGCGCACGGCTTCTCCCGCGGCAACGAGACCCACGGCTCGATGAACGTCCGCGCGCCGGGCGCCATCGGCGCCTGCGCCTACCCGGGCCGGGTCTTCAAGGGCACCCGGATGGCCAAGCACTACGGCGACGTCCGCCGCACCGTGAAGAACTCCACGGTCGAGGGCGTGGACGCCGAGCGCGGCCTGATCCTGGTCCGCGGCGGGGTCCCCGGGCCGCCCAACGGCCTGGTCCAGATCTGCACCGCCAAGACCGGGGTGAAGAAGTAGAGCCATGAGCACCATCACCACTTACGACGTCGCCAGCGGTGCCGCCGGCGAGAAGGAGTGCAGCCTCGACCTCGGCGACAAGGTCCTCTATCGGACCATGAAGGACGCGATCGTCCAGTACCAGGCCAACCGGCGCCAGGGCGACGCCCACACCAAGACCCGGGCCGAGGTCGCCGGCAACACCAAGAAGCCGTGGAAGCAGAAGAAGACCGGCCGGGCCCGCGCCGGCGACCGCAAGAGCCCCCTGTGGCGCGGCGGCGGCAACATCTTCGGGCCGCGCAACACGCGCAATTGGGGCTACCACCTGCCGCGCAAGCAGCGCCAGGTGGCCCTCCGCAGCGCCCTGCTGGGCAAGCTGCTGGACGCCGAGGTCAAGGAGATGACCGGTCTCAGCTTCGACGCGCCGTCGGCCAAGACCGCCCGCAGGATCCTGGCCGACCTGGCCCCGAAGGGCAGCGCCCTGGTCCTGACCAAGGCCCTCGACCCGGACGCCTGGAAGTCGTTCCGCAACTTCCCGCGGGTGCGGATCATGCCGGCGTCGGAGGCCACCGCCTACGACCTGCTGGCCCACAAGTGGCTGCTGCTGCAGGAGGGCGCCCTCGAGGCCCTCGCCAGCCGCTTCCCCGGACGCAAGGAAGCCTGAGGACCGAGCCATGGAAGCCAGCTCCCAACACTACCAGATCCTGATCCGCCCGGTGCTGACCGAGAAGTCCACCGAGGAGCACCACCGCCTCAACGACTACCGCTTCGAGGTCGCCGGCAGCGCCAACAAGATCGAGATCTGCGAAGCGGTCGAGGCCCTCTTCGAGGTCAAGGTCGCCAGCGTCCGGACCATGATCCGGACCGGCAAGCCGCGCCGCCGCGGCGCCACCGCCTTCACCACCTCCCCGCGCAAGATCGCCGTCGTGCGCCTGCAGGAAGGTCACAAGATCGACCTGCTGTGAGCGGAGGCTGAACCATGGGAATCAAATTCTACAAGCCGACTTCTCCTGGCCGCCGCGGCGGTTCGGTGCTGGACCGCGCCGAGCTCACCCGCCAGACCCCCGAGAAGAGCCTGCTGGCCCCGCTCAAGAAGACCGGCGGCCGCAACAACCGCGGCCGCGTGACCGCCCGCCACAAGGGCGGCGGCGCCAAGCGCCGCTACCGCGTCATCGACTTCAAGCGCGCCAAGGACAGCGTGCCGGCCAAGGTCGCTCACATCGAGTACGACCCGAACCGGACCGCCTACATCGCCCTGCTGCACTACGCCGACGGCGAGAAGCGCTACATCATCTGGCCCAAGGGGCTCGCGCAGGGGGACGTCATCTCCTCCGGCAAGGACGCCGAGCCGAAGACCGGCTGCGCCATGACGCTGGGGGACATGCCGCTCGGCATGACCATCCACAACGTCGAGCTGCGGCCCGGCCAGGGCGCCAAGATGGTCCGCTCCGCCGGGGCCAGCGCCCGGCTGGCCGCCCGCGAGGGCGACTACGCGCTGATCGCCCTGCCCAGCGGTGAGCTGCGCAAGGTCCACGTCGCCTGCCGCGCCACCATCGGCGAGGTCGGCAACGCCGACCACCAGAACACCCGCTTCGGCAAGGCCGGCCGCCGCCGCCACCTGGGCAAGCGCCCGCACGTGCGCGGCGTCGCCATGTACCCGGCCGCCCACCCGCACGGCGGCGGCGAGGGCCGCACCAAGGGCAAGCACCCGGTCTCGCCGTGGGGCAAGCCGGCCAAGGGTTCCAAGACCCGTAACGTCCGCAAGACCACCAGCAAGTTCATCGTCCGCCGCCGCAAGAAGGGGGTGAGGTAGTCCTATGGCTCGCAGCGTAAAGAAGGGCCCCTGGGTCGAGCCGCGGCTCCAGCGCAAGGTCGACCAGGCCCAAGCCGCTGGGGACCGCAAGCCCATCAAGACCTGGGCGCGCGCCTCAACGATCCTCCCCGACTACGTCGGGATTACCTTCATGGTCCACAACGGCAAGACCTTCTGGAAGGTCTTCGTCACCGAGGACATGGTGGGACACCGTCTGGGTGAGTTCTCTCCCACCCGGACCTTCCGCGGCCACGAGAAGAAGTAAGGGGCAGACCATGGATTTCCGTGCTTCCCACCGCTACGCGCACATCTCGGCCAAGAAGGCCCGGCCGGCCGCCGACCTGATCCGCGGCCTGGACGTCAACCGGGCCCTCGACGTGCTGTCGGTGGCCCAGACCCGCGGCGCCGCCCTGTTCAGCAAGGTGCTGCGCTCCGCGGTCGCCAACGCCGGCCAGAGCGACGCCGTCGACGTCAACGCGCTGGTCGTCCGCGACGCTCGCGTCGACGAGGGCCCCCTGATCCACGGCCGGATGCGCTTCCGGCCCGGCTCCATGGGCCGGACCAACCCGATCCGCCGCCGCACCTCGCACATCAAGATCACGCTCTCCGAACGAGAGGCCAGCTAGACATGGGACAGAAGATCCACCCCATCGGCTTCCGGGTCGGTATCAGCGAGCCCTGGCGCTCCCGTTGGTTCGCCCGAGGAACCGACTACGGCAAGTGCCTGCAGATGGACTACAAGGTCCGCCGCCTGATCAAGGACCGGTTCCGCAAGGGCATCATCTCCCGGATCGAGATCCAGCGCCGCGGCGACCGCATGACCGTCATGCTGCTCGCGACCCGCAAGGGCGAGGTCATCGGCCGCGGCTACGCCACCCGTGACGCCCTGGTCGCCGACCTCGAGAGGCTCTCCGGCCTCGAGATCAAGCTCGACATCCAGGAGGTCCGCCACTGGGACCTGGACGCGGTCACCGTGGCCGAGAACCTGGCCGCGGCGATCGAGCGGCGGGTCTCGCCCCGGCGCCAGATGAAGCGGGTGCTCGAGAACACCATGAACGCCGGCGCCGAGGGCGCCAAGATCCAGGTCAGCGGCCGGATCGACGGCTCCGAGATGAGCCGGACCATGACCCAGCGCAGTGGCCGGATCCCCCTCCAGACGCTCTGCGCGAGAACCGACTACGGTCTCGCGGAGGCCAAGACCAGCTATGGCGTGCTCGGCGTGAAGGTCTGGATCTTCACCGGCGACATCGTGCGCCTGTAACGGAGGAACAAGCATGTTGATGCCGAAACGTGTCAAGTACCGCAAGTCGCAGCGGGGCAAGCTCAAGGGCACCTACGCCTCGAAGGTGCCGGGTGGCCGCGGGCCGGCCGCCCGCAAGCAGCACATCAAGACCCGGCGCGCGCCGATCAAGGGCCCCTGCACCGCCAAGGCCACCCGCGGCAACCGGGTCGCCTTCGGCGACTTCGGCCTCCAGGCGCTGGAGTGGACCTGGCTCAACGCCCGCACCATCGAGGCGGGCCGGGTGGCCGCCGGCCGGGCCGCCAGCGACGGCAAGCTGTGGATCCGGGTCTTCCCGCACAAGGCGGTCACCGCCAAGCCGCTGGAGGTCCGGATGGGCTCCGGCAAGGGCGACGTCGACCGCTGGGTCGCCGTGATCAAGCCCGGCACCGTCGTCTACGAGCTCGGCGGGGTCGATGAGGCCACCGCCCGCCTCGCCTTCAACCGCGTCGCCCACAAGCTGCCGATGCGGGTCCGAATGATCGCCAGGAAGCACATCTGACCCATGGACGCGACCGAAATCCGCGGCAAGGAAGACAGCGAGATCCTCTTCGACCTGAAGAAGGCCGAGAAGGACCTGTTCGAGATGAAGTTCCGCACCCTCACAGAGGGCAACGCCGACCCGGCCAAGATCCGGCGCCTGCGGCGCGAGATCGCCCGCATGAAGACCATCCTGCAGGAGCGGGAGCTGCAGATCCGCGACCAGGAGTCGCGCTGAGAGCCATGAACGAGCAAGCCCCGACCCAGACCGATGCCGCCGCCGACCGCGGCACCCGCAAGACCATGCGCGGCATCGTGGTCAGCACCAAGATGGAGAAGACCATCGTGGTCCGCGTGGAGCACGTCTCCCGGCACCCGCTCTACAAGAAGACCCTGCGGGTCCGCCGCAAGTTCTACGCCCACGACGAGGCCGGCGCCGCCCAGGTCGGCGACCAGGTCGAGATCATGGGCGCGCGTCCGCTCAGCAAGCTGAAGCGCTGGCGCCTGGTCCGCGTCCTGGACGCCACGGCCTAGGCCCAAGGAGAAGGGAGAGAAACCATGATTCAGATGCAGACCCGGCTGGACGTCGCTGACAACAGCGGCGCCAGGGAAGTGATGTGCATCAAGGTGCTTGGCGGCTCCAAGCGCCGCTTCGCCGGCCTCGGCGACGTGATCGTCGCCTCGGTCAAGAAGGCGGTCCCGGGCAGCGACGTCAAGACCGGTGAGGTCGTGCGCGGCGTCATCGTCCGGACCAAGCAGCGCGTCCGCCGCAAGGACGGCAGCTACGTCCGCTTCGACCGGAACGCCCTCGTTCTGATCGACGCCGACGGCAACCCCAAGGGCACGCGCATCTTCGGCGCCGTCGCCCGCGAGCTCCGCGAGCGCAGCTACATGAAGATCGTGTCGCTGGCGCAGGAGGTGGTCTGAGCATGCACGTGAAGAAGGGAGATGAAGTCGTCGTCACCGCCGGCAATGAACGGGGCAAGCGCGGGCGCGTCCTCCGGGTCGTCCTGGACACAGGGCGGCTGTTCGTCGAGGGGGTGAACCTGCGCACCAAGAACCTGCCCAAGACCACCGCCAACCCGCAGGGCGGAGTGGTCGACCGCGAGATGTCCATCGCCGCCTCCAACGTGCTCCTGTGGAGCGAGAAGGCCGGCAAGGGCGTCCGCACCAAGAACGTCATCGAGGGCGGCAAGAAGGCCCGCGTCGGCATCCCCTGCGGCACCAAATTCGATTAGAGCGATGACCCGCCTCTCCGAAAAGTACACCGAGGAGATCCATCCCAAGCTGATGGAGCGCTTCTCCTTCGACAACAGCCTGCAGGCGCCCCACCTGAAGAAGATCGTCGTCAGCATGGGGGTCGGCCAGGCGGTCGAGAACAAGGCCCGCGTCGAGGCCGCCGCCAAGGAGCTGTCCAAGATCACCGGCCAGAAGTCGATGATCACCAAGGCCAAGAAGTCGGTGGCCGGCTTCAAGGTCCGCGAGGGCATGCCGGTCGGCGCGGTGGTGACGCTGCGCGGCGCCCGCATGTTCGAATTCCTGGACCGCCTGATCTCGGTGGTCCTGCCGCGGATCCGCGACTTCCAGGGCGTCAAGGACAACTTCGACGGCCGCGGCAACTTCAGCCTGGGCCTGACCGAGCAGTCCCTGTTCCCCGAGATCGACCTCGACAAGGTCGAGTACCAGCAGGGGATGAACGTGACCTTCGTGACCAGCGCGCAGACCGACGAAGAGGGCCGCGCCCTCCTCGAGGCCTTCGGCATGCCTTTCCGCCGCCCCGACGAGAACTGACCGATGGCCAAGACCAGCGCAAAGAACCGCGAATACCGCCGCCAGAAGCTCGTGGCGCAATACGCCGAGAAGCGGGCCGCCCTGCTGCGGGTGACCAAGGACCCCAACGCGTCCCTCGAGGACAAGGCCGCCGCCTACAAGAAGCTGCTGCGCCTGCCCCGGGACTCGAGCCCGGTCCGTCTCCACAACCGCTGCGCCCTCACCGGCCGCCCGCGCGCCTACTACCGCAAGTTCGGCGTCTCGCGGCTGGTGTTCCGGCGCCTGGCTCACGCCGGCGAACTGCCCGGGGTCCGGAAGGCCTCCTGGTAAGCGAGGAACAGCCATGACCATGACCGACCCCATTGCCGACATGCTGACCCGGATCCGCAACGGAATCCAGGTCCGGCGCAAGTTCGTCGACGTCCCCTCCTCCAAGCTCAAGAGCGCGGTCGCCCTGGCGCTCAAGGACGAGGGCTACATCGGCGAGATCGAGACCTCCGAGGACGAGCGCGGCTTCGGCGTGCTGAGGCTGGCGCTCAAGTACGACGAGGACGGCCGCAACGCCATCACCGAGATCAAGCGGGTGTCCAAGCCCGGCTGCCGGGCCTACGCCGGCGCCCAGGACGTCCCGGTGGTCCGGCGCGGCCTCGGAACCACCATCCTGTCCACTTCCAAGGGGGTCATGAGCCACCGCAGGGCCAAGGAGCTCTGCATCGGTGGCGAGGTCCTCTGCAGCGTGTTCTAGAGCCATGTCGCGCATCGGAAACCAGCCCGTCAAGATCCCCGGTGGGGTCGAGCTCACCGTCCAGCGTGACCGCGTCGAGGTCAAGGGCCCCAAGGGGCAGCTGAGCTTCCCGCTGTTCCCCGAGGTCTCGGTCGAGACCGTCGACGGGGCCGCGGTCACCTCGCGCTCCGGCGCCGGCTCGAACAAGGACGCCGCCGCCCGCCAGGGGCTGGTCCGGGCCCACATCGCCAACATGGTCCTCGGCGTCACCGAGGGCTACACCAAGTCGCTGGAGATCGTCGGCACCGGCTGGAACGCCAAGCCGAACGGCCAGGGAATCGAGATGCAGATCGGCTTCTGCCACACGGTGAAGTGCGATCCGCCCGAGGGCGTCCCGGTCTCGCTGGCCTCGCCGACCGAGATCGTCGTCACCGGCATCGACAAGCAGGCGGTCGGCCAGTTCGCCGCCAACATCCGGCGGGTCCGCCCGCCGGAGCCGTACAAGGGCAAGGGCATCCGTTACAAGGGTGAGGAAGTGCGTCGCAAGGCCGGCAAGGCGCTCGCTTAAGGATCATGGACCACACACAGCAGAAGAGAAAGTGGAAGCGGCGCCAGCGCAAGGCCCTGGGCGTGCGCAGTCGCCTCCGCGGCGTCGTCGACCGTCCGCGGCTGTCGATCCACCGCAGCTTGAAGCACATCTCCGTCCAGCTCATCGATGACGAGCAGGGCCGGACCCTCGCCAGCGCCAGCGACATCGAGAAGGACCTCCTCGAGCAGCTGGCCGGGAAGTCCAAGTCTGAGCGCGCCGCCGCCGTCGGCGCCGCCATCGCCCAGCGCGCCACCGCCGCCGGCCTCTCCAAGGTGGAGTTCGACGGCGGCCGCTCCCTCTACCACGGCCGGGTCAAAGCGCTCGCCGAAGCCGCCCGGGAGGGAGGGCGGGAGTGGTCGGAGCGACATGCGCCAGACCAGGGCAAGTGTCAGACACCTCGACGGC
>JACNJP010000281.1 GCA_014382465.1 Planctomycetota bacterium | reverse complement strand
GGGCGCCGGGCGGACGGCACCGCGGAGGACGGGTGCCCGGGCAGCAGCTCGGAGGGCGTCGCCCCCGGCGAGTAGAGGGCGCTGGTGGTGGTCATCGGCTCGCCGCGGATCTGCTCCGGGCTGGCGTACTGGGGCGTCATCGGCCGCCACTCGGTCAGGGTGGCGGTGGCCAGACCGGTCTCCGGGTGGATGATCTTCGAGATCCCGAAGTCGACCAGCTTCGGCTGGCCGTCGGCGGCGACCAGCACGTTGCCCGGCTTGAGGTCGCGGTGCACGATCAGGTTCCGGTGGGCCTCATGGACGGCGGCGCACACCTGCTGGAACAGTACCAGACGGGCGGGCACGCCCAGCTTCCGCTCGGCGCACCAGCGGTCGATCGGCAGGCCGTCTACGAATTCGACCACCAGGTACGGGCGGCCCTCCGCGGTCATGCCGCCGTCGAGCAGCCTGGCGATGTTCGGATGGTCGAGGTGGGCCATCAGCCGCCGCTCGTTGTCAAAGCGGCCGAGCAGGCTCGGCGCGTTCATCGAGTGCCGCACGAACTTGACCGCCACGTGGCCGCCGTCCCGCTGGTCCTCGGCCTTCCAGACCGTGCCCATTCCGCCGGCGCCGACCCGCTCGAGCAGGCGGTAGCGGCCCACCATCTGGCCCGGCTCGAAGCCGTCCACCAGGGCAGCGCCGGCGAGCTCGGTGAAGGCGTCGCGGGCGGTCCGGTGGAGCAGCGCCGGGGTGTCCTGGTCGGAATCGATCAGCGACTCCACCTCGCGCCGCAGCTCGGGATCGCCGGCGCACTCCAGGTCGAACAGGGCGGCCCGCTGGTCCGCGGAGAGGTCGACCGCCCGCTGGAACAGCTCCTTGATCCGGTCCCAGCGCTGGCTCATTCCACCCCTCCGTCGTCGCCCCTGCGGATCTCGCGGTCGAGCCAGGCGCGCGCGACGCGCCAGTCTCGCTCCACCGTCGCGTGGCTCCAGCCGAGAACCTCCGCCACCTCGGGGATGGTCAGGCCGGCGAAGAAGCGCAGCTCCACGACCCGGGCCTGTCGCTCATCGATCGCCGCCAGCTCCTCGAGGGCATCGTCGAGGGCGACGAGGTAGTCGTCGCGGTCGGTGACCCCCAGCTTCTCCTCGTCGAGGCTGGCGGCGCGCTTGCCGCCGCCGCGCTTGTCCGCCCGCCGCCGCCGGGCGTGGTCGATCAGGATCCGCCGCATGGCCCGCGCGGCGGTGGCGAAGAAGTGCGAGGGGTCCTTCCAGGGGCCGGCCCCCCGGCCGTCCAGCCGCACCCAGGCCTCGTGGACCAGGGCGGTGGGCTGCAGTGTGTGGTCCGATCGCTCCCGCGACAGGTAGCGGCGCGCGAGTTCTCGCAGCTCGTCGTAGACCAGCGGGAACAGCTCGGGAGGAGGCTCGGACACGGAGGGAAGCGGCGGCGGCGGCCGCATCCTAGCCCAAGCGCGGAGCAGGCGCGGATTCCCGCTCGGAGGCCGGATTCCCGCTCTGGGGCCGTCCGGCGTCCGCCGGCCGTCCAAGCGCTAAGATGGCCGCACAGGCGGTCGGATCTACGATCCGGGCCTCCTCACCCCACCCTCTGCCACCTCCGCCTCTCGAGACCGTGGGCGAGCACCAGGTCACCGCTTACCAGGACAAGGAACAGCTGCGCTTCTTCATGAAGTGCGTGCTGCGGGACCTCCAGGCGCTCGAGGAGATGCTCGGCAAGGGCATGATCGAGTCCGACAGGAGCCGGGTCGGCGCCGAGCAGGAGCTGTTCCTGGTCGACCCCGGCGGCCGGCCTGCGCCGCTGGCGCTGCCGATGCTCGCGGCCCTCGACGACCCGCACTTCACCACCGAGCTGGCCCAATTCAACCTCGAGTTCAACCTCGACCCCTTCGATTTCCGCGGCAGCTGCCTGCGCGACCTCCAGCTCCACCTCGAGGAGCTGCTCGGCAGGGCCAGGGCCGCCGCCCGCCAGCTCGGCGGCGACGTCGTCATGACCGGCATCCTGCCGACGCTGCGCAAGGAGGACCTCACGGCCGAGGCCATGACGCCGCTGCCGCGCTACTTCGCCCTCAAGGAGGCCATGGGCCGGCTGCGGGGCGGCGACTTCCGGCTGCGCATCAAGGGCATCGACGAGCTCAACGTCAAGCACGACACGATGATGCTCGAGGCCTGCAACACCTCGTTCCAGATCCACCTGCAGGTGGCGGCCGAGGACTTCGTGCGGCTCTACAACGTCTCCCAGCTGATCGCCGGGCCGGTGATGGCGGCGGCGGTGAATTCGCCGCTGCTGTTCGGCAAGCGGCTGTGGCGCGAGACCCGCCTGGCCCTGTTCCAGCAGTCGGTCGACACCCGCAAGGCCGACCTCCACCAGCGCCAATTCATGCCGCGGGTCAGCTTCGGCAGCGACTGGGTCCGGCGGTCGGTGCTCGAGATCTACCAGGAGGACATCGCCCGCTTCCGGGCCTTGATCGGCTCCGACGACTACGAGGACCCGTACGAGGCGATGGCCGCCGGCCGGGCGCCGAGGCTCTACGCCTTGCGCCTGCACACCGGCACCGTCTACCGCTGGAACCGCGCCTGCTACGGCATCAGCGACGGCAAGCCGCACCTGCGGATCGAGAACCGCCTGCTGCCGGCCGGCCCCTCGGTCATCGACGAGGTCGCCAACGCCGCCTTCTGGTTCGGCCTGGTCCACGGCGCCGCCGCCGAGTACGGCGACCCCGCCGGGCGCTTCGGCTTCGACGAGGCCAAGGACAACCTGCTGAGCGCCGCGCGCCTGGGCCTGGACGCCCAGTTCGCCTGGTTCGGGGACAGCCGCCACACCGCCACCGAGCTGATCCTCGACCAGCTCCTGCCGGTGGCCCGGCAGGGCCTCGACTCCTGCGGCATCGACCCCGCGGACTCCGAGCGTTACCTGAGGGTGGTGCAGGAGCGGGTCGAGTCCCGCCGCACCGGCGCCTGCTGGCAGCTCAAGTCCTTCATGGGCATGGGCGACCACACCGGCCCGATGGCCAAGGCCGGCGCACTGGTGGCCGCCACCATCCGCAACCAGCTCGACGGCCGCCCCGGCCACGAGTGGGACCTCGCCGCCGGCGACGAGGAGGCCCCGGTCTCGCGCCGGCACTACGAGCACGTCGAGTCCTTCATGACCACCGACCTCTTCACGGTGCACGAGGACGAGCTGGTGGACCTGGCCGCCAACATGATGGACTGGCAGCACATCCGCCACGTGCCGGTCGAGGACGACGAGCACCGGCTCGTCGGCCTGGTCACCCACCGCGCCCTGATGCGCTTCTTCTCCCGCGGCAGCGCCGAGGTCCGCCAGGTGTCGGTCGGCGAGATCATGGAGAAGGAACCCGTCACCGTTTCGGCGGGAGCCCTGACCCTCGACGCCTTCCGACTGATGCGCGAGCACAAGGTCTCCTGCCTGCCGGTGGTGGACGGGGAGCGGCGCCTGGTCGGCATCGTCACCGATTACGACTTCATGGGCGTGGCCGCCAGGCTGCTCGAGCAGAAGCTCCAGGAATAGGCAGGATGAGCGGCGAGCAGGGTGGGCCGGATCCGGCCGCCGCTCCGGGCCGGCGGGTGGGCGCCCTCGCCGGCGCCCGGCCCGGTCCGCTGCTGCTCTGCACCGGCGGGATCCACGGCAACGAGCCGGCCGGGGTCCGGGCGCTGGAGCAGGTGCTGGCGGAGCTGGAGCGCGAGCCGGGGGCCTTCCGCGGCCGGCTGCTCGGCCTGGCCGGGAACCTGGCGGCGCTGCGCCGGAACACCCGCTACCTCGACGTCGACCTCAACCGTGCCTGGCGGCCCGATCGGCTCGCGCTGGTCGACCGCGAACAGGTGCCGGTCGACTCCGAGTGCCTCGAACAACGCGAGCTGCTGGCGGAGCTGCGGGCGGCGATCGGCCAGGCCCGCGAGCAGGTCTGCTTCCTCGACCTGCACACCTCTTCCGCCCCGGGCACGCCCTTCGCCTGCATCGGCGACACGCTGCGCAACCGCCGCTTCGCCAAGCCCTTCGCGGTGCCGGTGATCCTCGGGCTGGAGGAGCAGATCGACGGCGCATTGCTCGAGCACCTGAACAACGCCGGGCTGGTGACGCTGGGCTTCGAGGGCGGCCAGCACCAGGCGCCGGAGTCGGTCGAGAACCACGCCGCCGCCATCTGGACCGGCCTGCTCGCCGCCGGCTGCCTGCCGCCGGGAGACGCGCGGGTGCGACGTGCCCGCGAGCTGCTCCGCTCCCGCGGCGGCGACGTCCCGCGGGTGCTCGAGATCCGCTACCGGCACGGCCTGCGGCCGGAGGACGAGTTCCGCATGCGGCCGGGCTTCCGCAACTTCTGCGAAGTCCGCGCCGGCCAGGTGCTCGCCGACGACTCCCGCGGCGGGATCGAGGCCTTCTACCCGGCCCGGGTGCTGCTGCCGCTCTACCAGGGCTTGGGAGACGACGGCTTCTTCCTGGCGCGGGAGGTGAGCCGGTTCTGGCTGCGCCTGTCGTGGTGGATGCGGCGGCTCCGCCTCGACCGCCTGGTGCACTGGCTCCCTGGTGTCCGGCGCCACCCGAGTCGGGCGGGCGCGCTGCTGGTGGACCAGCGGGTGGCCCGCTGGTTCACGATCGAGGTCTTCCACCTGCTCGGATACCGCAAGCGCCGCCAGGAGGGCGGTCTGCTGGTGGTGAGCCGGCGTGCCCATGACCTCAGGCAGCCGCAGCGGATTCGGATCTGAACGCCGGACGGCTTTCTTCGTCTGCCGACCGGATTTGACTGTCTTCCGAAGATTTACTTCCCAGTCCCGCAGAATCCACTAATCTACGCTCAGGCCTCGGTGCGAATGACGCGGGCGATTCTTCCCCCCCCCTCGCCCCGCTTCTCCTACCCCCCCCGTGCCGAGGCCGCTCTATCCCTGGTTCATCGCGACTGCTCGGCGACCGTCCTCGGGACCAATCCCGGATCGACCGAGGCTGCTAGGCGCCTGTCCTCTTCCAAGGATCGGCGCCTGCTGTCTTCTCTCCCTTCACAGGGGCCGAGGCTCCGTCCGTCGCCAAGCCATGCTCCTCGGGACCTGGGGGTCGGGTTGAGCGGCGGATCTGCGGCAGGCCAAGCCGTCAATGACTTCGACCGGATCGCGCGGCTCAGCCCTTCTTGCCGCCGCCCTTGCCGCCCTTGTCCTTCTCGTCGTCCTTCTTGTCGTCCTTCTTGCCGCCTTTGTCCTTCTCGTCGTCCTTCTTGCCACCCTTATCCTTCTTGTCATCCTTCTTGCCGCCCTTGCTGGCGAAGCTGTCGGGCATGTCGGGGTACTTGAGGAGGTCCGACTTGCTGGCCTCGGTGACATCGACGCGCCAGGTGTCCTGCGCGCCGTGGCGCTGGAAGACCACCTTGGCGTATTTCGGCCCTTCCGAGGTCACGGTCTTGGAGATGCAGGTGTAGCCGTTCTTGGGCGGGTAGCCGGTGCGGAGCAGGTTGCCGGCCTCGGCCAGGACCGTCCCGGTCAAGGCGTCGCGGTCGAGGCGCATCTGGTAGAAGCGTTCGACCGAGAAGCTGTCGTGAGTCGCTCGGTAGGAGGCGGCCCACAGCGCCATCGCCAGGGTGCCCATGACGACCACCAGCAGCAGCGCGGTGCCGCGCCGGCGGCGATCCGAAGGGGAGTGGACCAGCTTCATTGGACCCATGCCAGGGTGATGGTGCGCTGGTCGCTGTCCGCTCCAGCGGTGAGGGCGACCCGGTATTCGATCCCGTGGAAGCGCGTGATCTGGAACGATCCGACCTTCCGCGCCACCACGAACTCGTCGCGGGACCACAGGTCGCGGCGTACCAGGCGGTCCTCGTCCAGCCAGTAGCGGATCCCGGGGTCGGCGGTGCCGGAAGGGACGCCGGCGACGAAGGCGACGGCCGCCTCCCGACGGATCAGGAGCTTCTCACCGGTCTCCTCGGCGACCTCGGCGGCGCCGCCGAAGTCCTCCCGCAGATACTCCACCGCCAGCCGCAGCTCCGAGGATGCGGTGGCGCGCTCCCGGAGCCCCACGATCGAATCACCGATCGGGTTCCACGCCCGGGTGGCGAAGGTCGCGACCAGCGCCACGATCATGCCGACGATGACCATCTCCACCAGGGTGTGGCCGGAACGGCGACGGCGAGGGCGGTGGAGGCTCAATCGTCCTCCTCGTCGTCATCGTCGCCCTTCCCCTTCCCCTTCCCCTTCCCCTCTCCCTTCCCCTTGCCCTTGCCCTTGCCCTTCCCTTCGCTCTCCGACTCGACCAGGCGAAAGACCGCCCCGCTGCGCGGCGGATCGAGGTCCCGGAAGGTCTCCAGGACGGTCACGTCGTAGGCCCCCTTCGAGGCGACGTGCACCGTCTGCGGCGGATCGACGCTGAGGGCGGCCGGCGTGCCGATCGCCCGCGCCATCGGGTCGGTGTCCTGGACCAGGTAGAGCACCGGGTCCCCGTAGCTCCAGTCGTCGACCGAATCGAGCACCTCGTGGTGGCCGCTCACCAGCCGGACCATGCCCAGGACCAGGAGGCTCAGGATCAGGATGGCCAC
Source organism: Planctomycetota bacterium (assembly GCA_014382465.1). Lineage (GTDB taxonomy): Bacteria > Planctomycetota > UBA1135 > UBA1135 > UBA1135 > J029. Next base: position 2,786 of record JACNJP010000281.1, on the reverse strand, counting down.
CAGGCACTCGAGCAAGGTGAAGCCGCCGGCGGCGCGTCTCCTAGGGCTCGACATTGCGGTCCCCCGAGCGCACGCTGCCGCTCAGCACTCCCTCGCGGCTCATGTCCAGGGAGCCGTGCCACTTGGTGCTCCCCTTGCGGCTGGCGCGGATGGTGACGCCGCGGTCGCTGGCGTCGAGGATCCGGTAGCCGAAGTCCTCGTCCTTCAGCACCGACGCCCTCAGCAGCTCCTTCTCGTAGAGCTCGTCCACCTTGCTGGTGAATTCCCCCTCCTCCAGGCGGTACATGCGCTCGGCGAGCCAGACGGAGTGCAGGGTGGCGGCGCCGCGGTCGACGTTGGCGGTCTCCATCGCGGCGTCGAAATTCGGGACCGCGGCGAGCGTCAGCACGCCCATGATCACGATGGCGACGGTCAGCTCGACCAAGGTGAAGCCGCGGGTCCGGCCGGGGGCCATCAGCCTTCCTCCTGAACGGTGAACACCGGCAGTTCTTCCTCGGCGGCAGGACCGCCGGCGCCTCGGGACTGGAGCAAGGCCACCAAGCGCTCCATGATCCCGGACAGGGGCGCCGCCTCGGCGCCGAGCCGGATGGCCTCGAGGTAGCAATTGAGGGCCTCGTGGGCTTGGCCGGCCTGGTTCCGCAGGTGGCCGAGCAGGACCAGCGACCGGTGGTCGTCGGGCTGGCGGCGCAGGGTCTCGCCAAGCGCGCGGAAGGCCGCCTCGAAGCTGCCGAGCAGGTACTCGGAGCGGGCCAGGTCGCCCCAGGCGGCCGCGTCTCCGCGCTGGCTGGCGAGGTAGGCGTCGAGGTGCTTGGAGGCCTGGCCGGGGCGCCCGGCGGCGAGGGCGGAGCGGCCGAGGGCCAGGTTCAGGTAGTCCGGCAGCTCCTCGGGCAGCAGGTCGATGCCGGCGTCCGCCGCCTCGGCGTGGCGCCCCGCCAGGCTCAGGGCGAGCACCATGTGATGCAGCAGGCCGCGGTCTCGCGGCCGGTAGTCCGCCGCCCGCCGCAGGTAGTTCGAGGCCAGATCGGGGTCGCCATTGGCGAGGTGGGCGTCGGCCAGGGCGACCAGCAGCTCGAAGGAGTCCGGCCGGCGGCCGAGCTCGCGCTCGAGCAGCGCCGCGGCCCCTTGCGAGTCCCCCATGGCCTGCTGGGAGCGGGCATGCAGGAGCACCAGCTCGAGCGAGTCCGGGTCCTTGGCGGCGGCGCTGGCGTAGGCCGCCGAGGCCAGCTTCCAGCGTCCGCGCGACTCCTCGAGGGTGCCGCGGACCAGGTCGGTCTCGGGGCCCGCGGCAGCCAGGGCCTCGGCGCGGCCCAGCTCCAGCTCCGCCTCCTGGAACCGGCCCTCGGCGATCAGGGTGCGGGCCTGGAGCAGCAGGGTGCGGAGTCCGGCGGGCTCGGCGCGGATGCCGTCGAGCTCGCGGCGGGCGGCGGCGACGTCGCCCTCGTCGAGCCGGCGCTCGGCCTCGTCGAGCGAGATCGCGGCGCGGGCGCCGTCGAAGTGCTCGCGGGCGTGGGAGGCGTCCGGATCGGCGAGGAGCTGGCAGGAAGACGGGGTCAACGACAGGAGCAGGAGCGGGAGGAGGGCGCGCATGGGATTCACCTAGCGAGGATCGCGGCCGAAGGTCTGCATGTCGGCGAGGATGCGCCGGTCGACCGCGCGCGACGCGGTGGCCGGGATCAGGCCGCGGCTGATGCGGCCGCGCAGGTCGCGGGCGTCGGCGGACACCCCGCGGTCGTGGCCGGAGGCCAGCAGCATGGAGAGGGCGCTGCCGAAGTCGCCCTGCGCGGCGAGGGCGCGGGCGGTGTGGAGGTAGAGGCGGCGCACCGGATTGCGGTCGCCGCCCTCCACCGCCGAGCCCGAGGTCGGGGCGGCCTGGGCCTTCGCCAGCTCCTCCCCCATGTCGATGATGTGCGGCGTCAGCAGCACGATGATCTCCTCGCGCACGGTGGAGTCGCTGTTGCCGCGGAACAGCTGCCCCATGAACGGGATGTCGCCGATCAGCGGCACCTTCGACACCTCCGACTTGACCTTCTCGCGGAACAGGCCGCCGATCACCACCGTCTGGCCGTCGCGCACCAGGATGTTGGTCTCGACCTCGGCGGTGTCCTTGAAGGGCAGGCCCTGGTCGTTGAGGCCGCCCTCGGAGTCCTCCGGCTTCACCTCGAGGCGGATGATGCCGTCCTGGCCGATGAAGGGCCGGAAGACCAGGTGGGTGCCGGTCTCGATGAACTCGATGGTCTGGGTGGTCGAGGTCTCGCTGACGGTGGTGGTCAGGTAGCCGTCCTTGCGGCCGAGCAGCACCTTGCCGAGCTGCTTGTTGAGCGTGGTGATCTTGGTGTTGGCCAGGATCGAGGTGTTGGTGATCGTCTGCAGCGCCTTGAGGAAGGCGCCGACGTCGCCGTTGATGAAGCCGTAGCCGAGGCCGCCTTCCGGCAGGTTGCCGGTGGTGCTGGAGTTGACGCCGTGGACGCCCTGGTCGAGGTCGCCGCCGCCGATGGTCCCGGGGGTCATGCCGGTGCCGTCGATGGACCCGGCGCCCCAGGAGCGGAAGCTGACCCCGCCGAGGGCCTGGAAGTCGATGCCGAGCGAGGTCTCGTCGTGCAGCTCGGCGCTGAGGATCGTCGCCTCCAGCAGCAGCTGCTTGGGGGTGCGGTCGAAGGTCTCGATGATGGACTCGATCTGCGCCAGGATCTCGGGCAGGGCACTCACCACCAGCACGTCGGAGTAGGCGAAGTCGTCGCCGCCGGTCTCGCCCTCGTTGGCGGCGATGCCCTGCTTGGATAGGGTGC
>JACNJP010000269.1 GCA_014382465.1 Planctomycetota bacterium | reverse complement strand
CCCTCGTGGCCGCGCAGGAAGGCCACGGCGCGCGCGATCGCCGGGTGCCGCGGCGGCAGCCCGCACTTGAGCAGGGTGTAGACCGCCAGCGAAGTCATGCCCGCCGGGTACCGCTCGAGGTTCTTGCGCCAGGAGCCGTCCAGCTCCTGCGAGCGCAGCAGGGCGTCGGTGCCCTGGTCGATGGCATGGTCGATCCGCTGCTGCAGCTCGAAGTCCACCCCCGGCGGCGCCTGCGGGGCAGGGCTGGCGAGGGCGGTGAGGAGGGCGGCGAGGATCATCCACCCACAGCCTAGGACCCTTGGAGAAAGATCAGAGGCTCGTGAGAGTGGTGATTTCGAGGTTGCTCAGCCGTTGTGGCGGTCCGGTCACTGCCTGCCAATAGAAGGAGGTCCCGATCAGGGACGAGGCTGCCGGAACCTGGAAGGCCGCTGCCGCACGGCCAGTGGCGTCGAATCGGCCGGCACGTGAAAGGACACGGGTGCGCGGATCGGCCAGGAGAACTCCCTGGGGAGGCATGGGGCGGAACGTTCGAGAACGGCAGGCAGCAAGGGCCCACCGTCCGCCGGGAGGCCCCCAGAGGTTGAGAGTCAGATCCCGACCGATCCGAGGAGCGGCTCCGATGGCAAGTTGGGACTGGAGGCTGAAGTACACCCGATTCGATGCGTCGTTCTGGTAGGCGAGTACGAGGTCGATGTCTCCGTCAAAATCAAGATCCGAAGCAGCAGCTCGCGTTGCCCACCTCCAATTCCGGGGCAACGCCGTGGAAGAAACATCCGTAAACATCCCGGCACCGTCATTCTCGAGCATGAGATCACCACCACCGAGGAAGGCATCCAAATCACCATCGCCATCAAAATCCTCCAATACGACTGCACTGAGAGGACCACTGATGGCTGGCAAGCTGGTGGCTGTAACATCTTGGAAGATTCCGGCTCCGTCGTTGGAAAGCAGCGTCGCGGACTTGGCCAGGCCGTGGAGATTCATGCCGGCGAGGAGAAGGTCAAGATCGCCATCTCCGTCGACATCCCCGAATGCAGCATGTTTGGTAAGGTCATCAAGTACAGGGAGATTGGTGGCAGAGAAGTCGAGAAAAGCGCCCGATCCACTATTGAGGAACAAGCTCGCAGGGGAAAGCCCGAACGAACCGAAGAACAGGTCGGGGAGGCCGTCCAGATTGACGTCTGAAACAGCCAGACAAGAAACGTTGTAGGGTCCTGGCGGCATATTGCCAGCAGTCATGTCGGTGAAGATCCCTGTGCCGTCGTTTCGATAGAGCCGGCTCTGAGGCGAGTGGTTCCCGATCACCGCATCGAGATCGCCATCCCCATCGATGTCCGAAAGGGAGACGCCATTGCTCCAATCGCTGTCCGGTGGCAAGTTCGTCGCCGTGATGTCCTGGAATGACGAACCATCATTCCGATACAGGCGGTTCGGGTGACCGCCGCTGCACCCGATCAGTAGATCCGGATCGCCGTCTGCATCGACATCGCCCACAGCGATCTCGGCGGTCTGTGATCCATCCACCGGGAAGGAAACAGCGGTGACGTCCTCGAAGGAACCGTCGCCACGGTTCCGGTAAAGCCGATCCTGCCCATCGTTGCCAAAAACCAAGTCAGGATCTCCATCACCGTCCAGATCATGGAGCAGGCAAGCCCTCGAGTCATCAGCATCGGCAGGGAAGCCAGGGGTCGTCACGTCCACCATCTCCCCAGCGCCGGAATTGAGCAGGAGCCGGTTCTGGCCGACGCGAGCGAGGACCAGATCCGCGTCGCCGTCGGCATCCAGGTCCCCAGAACTCGCCCAGTGGGTGTCCCCTGGATCGACGGGAGCATGCAGTCCGGGGCTCGGGAAAAACCGTCCGGTGCCGTCGTTGGCCAGGACGACGTCCTGGCCGCGCAGACCCATCCAGCAGTCCGGATCCCCATCCGCGTCGAGGTCCGTGAGCAGAGTGACGCGGCACTTCGCCGGTCCCGCGGAGAGGTGCGTTGAGGTGGCATCGGCCAATCGGCCGGACCCATCGTTGAGGTAGAGCCGGCTCTGTTCATTCGAATAGATCCCGTTACCAGCAAGGACATCGAGGTCGCCATCGCCATCCACGTCGGCCACGGACACGGCCTTGGTCTCCTCCGAGTCGGGCGGCAGGTAGGAGACGGAGACGTCCTGGAACACTCCCTGTCCGTCGTTCAGAAGCAAGCGATTGCGGCCTACGTTGCCGAAATAGAGATCGAGATCGCCGTCGCCGTCCAAATCCCCCACTCCGAGGGCGCAGGTCTCGTCTGGCCAAGCCGGGAGGCGGGCGGAAGTGGCATCGACGAAATGGCCGCTTCCATCGTTCAGATAGATCCGGTTCTGTTGCGCTCCGCCGTATTCCACGCCATTTCCCAGGAGGAGGTCGAGGTCCCCATCCTGATCAAGATCGGCGAACGCGACCGTCCGGGTACTCTCCGAATCCACTGGAAGATGAGTTCCGGTCACGTCGGTGAACACGCCGGATCCGTCGGCAAGCAACAGCCGGCTTTGGGATCCCCAGCCACTGCCGTTTCCGTAGACCAGGTCGAGGTCGCCGTCGCCGTCGACGTCGCCGCATGCGAGGGAATGAGTGAAATCGGAGTCACCTGGCAAGGTGGAACTCGTCGCATCCGTGAAGCTCCCAAGACCGTTGTTGCGGTAGAGGCGGTTGGCCACGCCACGGTTCGCCAAGACCAAATCCAGGTCACCATCCCGGTCGCAGTCGAGGAATAGACTGGCCTGAGTCAACTCCGCATCCAGAGGCAGCATGCCCCGAATCTGGTCGAGGCGGAGATCCTGCGCCAGCGCCTCCTCGATCGGAAGGAGAGACAGAATGCCACCGAGGAGAAGGATCAGAGTCGGGGGTTTCTTCATGGAGAGAGGATTCGGGAACCAAGGTTGTCTTCAAATCACGTGCCCACCATTTCCAGGCCGCATCCCTGGCGAGTCGTGCGGCACTGGATCCCGTCGTTCGGTTCCGCTCAGGAAAGCGCCAGGTTGGACAGGTTCTTTCTGTGCCCCCCGATCCACAGCCGCCCGTCAGCGGAAGAGCACGGGTTGCTCCCGCCAGTCCTTGTCACGGTCGTGGGCCCACTCCGCCACGCGCGGGCGGCGCTCGCGCAGACGCAGGGAGGCGAAGCCCAGCCAGTGGTCGGTCGACGCCGGGTTCTTGCCGACGCACTCCAGCCGCAGCAGGTGCTCGCCCGGCTCGGGCCAGAAGTCGAGCAGGTGGTACTCCCAGGAGTCGGTCTCGGCGTGGTAGAAGTCGAGCGGGCCGCCGAGCGGCACGCCGTCGAGGGAGGCGCGGTAGCGGCCGAAGTCGTAGCTGCGGGTCATCTGGAGCAGCAGGCGGACCGGCAGCTTCTCCTCCACCGTGAAGGGCAGCTCGATCCAGGCGTCCTCGGCGCTCGGCGGCCGGTAGAGGATCTGGCCCTGCTCGTAGCCGAGGAGCTGCTGGACCGCGATGGCGCCGGCGCCGTGGCAGGAGTCCTCGATCGCGCCGACGGCGTGGGTGATCTGGTCCAGGTTCGGCAGCGTGCGTTCCGCCGCCGACGGCGCCCGGGCGGCGAAGGTCGGCGTGCCGGTCTGGTACCAGTAAGCCACGCTCGAGTAGTCGTCCTGGCGCTCGTTCCAACTGTTCGTCAGGTAGTCCGGGTTCTCGTCCGGCGAGATCCAGCCGTAGTGCTCGATCGTGACCTTGATCCCCCGCTGGAACACGATCGGGTCCTGCACGTGCCAGCGGTAGGCGCTGGTGTGGCCGCCGACGATCCCCCACTGGTCGAAGTAGGGCGTGCCGAAGTAGGGCGTGGTGGTGGTCTTCAGCCCCCACGCCGACAGGAAGTAGTCCTCGGTGCCGGTGCCCCAGATCGAGGCGGTCTGCTCGCCGTCGAGGTAGACCTTCTCGTCGCCCTCGCCGAACCACGACGGGCTGCGGGTGCGCACCGACAGCACGGTGCCGACGTAGTGGCCCTTGCCCTCGGTCTCGAGGATCAGGTAGTCCTGGCCCTGCTCCACCGGATACTCCTGGCGGTACTGGGCGTGGAAGTAGGGCGTGTCGGCCGGCAGCTCCTCCTTCTCGATCCAGTCGATGTTGTAGTAGAGCAGGCTCACCGGCCTGGCGCTCTGGTTCACCACCTCGACCCGCACCGACTCGCGGAAGGGCATGTGCCAGAAACAGTTGTAGGAGTCGGCGTCCTCCACCACGACCGGCATGCTGAGGACCTCGCGGCGCGCGCCGAAGGCGTTGGCGAAGAAGTCGCCGACCGGCGCCTCGACGCCCGGACGCTCGCGGCCGTCGTACCAGATGCGCAGCAGCATCTCCTGGTGGTTGGCCGAGCCGTCCTTCGCCCATCCCTGCGGCTCGGGGCCGAGGAAGGTCATCCAGATGTGGGTGATGACGCCCGGACCCGTCTCGTCCATGAGCACCCGCGTCGCGCCGGGCGCGAGGTTCTGGTTGTCCCAGTTGCTGTCCGGGTCGAGCGGCGCCTGCGGGTCGTACTTTCCGTCGGCGCCGCTGCGATGGGCGGAGGTGGCGCGGCGGCTGCGTCCGTCCTGGGGCGTGGCGAGGTCGGCGAGGCTCTGGGCCGATTGAACCGGTTCTGCCAGGCAGAGCATCGCCAAGGGGAGGAGCAGCAGGGGAGGATTCATCGTTGGACGACCCAGTACGAGGATTCGCCAGCCCCCAATGCCAGGGGAAGGCCGTGAAGCAGATCGAGGCCGCTCAGAGCCTCTCCGATCTGGGAATCGCCCCGCGCCACCCGGTATTCCCGGTCCGCCTCGACCGTGAACCACTCCGGGAACTGGTTGATGCGCGGCCAGTCGAGCGGCAGGTGGAGGAAGTCGCGGTGGCGCGGGCGGTCGAAGACCAAGGTGCCGGTCCACGGCTGCTCGGCGGACAGGAACAGGACCAGCTCGTCGCCGTCCATGGCCGCCCCGAGCCGCAGGTCGGCCCGCCACGGCTGGGCGGTCACTCCCTGGGTCTTCCACAACGCGTACATCAGGCTGGTGCGGGCGAAGTTGCCGTCGCCGTGCCAGCCCTCGATGATGCCGCTGCCCTGTTGCTTGCTCCACATGACCGCCATCTCGGAGTCGAGCCACCGGGCGCAGGATTCCACCGGCTCGCGGTTGTAGAGGTTCAGGGCGCTCTCGATGGCGTCGGCGTAGCCGTCGGAGCTGGCGCCCTCCCACGGGTGGCTGCGGTAACCGCGCCACAGGGCGCCGAGCGCCTTCAACACCGCTTCGCGGTAGGCCTCGGTGCCGTCGACGAGATAGACCGCGTAGTAGCCGTTCAGGCTGTAGCCGAAGGTGTCCGTCGCGCGGGCGCCGGCGCCGAACAGCCGCCGCGTGCCGCTCTGCAGCCGCACCTCGTCGGCGAACAGCCCGTCCTGGTTGCGGCCGACCTCGAGGATGCGGTCGAGCAGCTCGTGCAGCGGCGCCCGGTACTGCTCCTTCTTCGCCGGGTCGGCGAAGTGCAGCGCGACGTAGAGCTCGCAAAGGCCGGAGACGACCTCGCAGCCGTGGTCGCGCAGCCGCAGCGGCCGGTCGCTGCGGGCGAAGTGGGCCTCGGTCAGCAGGTAGTGGTCGCCGAGCCGCACCGCCCAGTCCAGGTACTTGCGCTCGCCGGTCATCCAGTAGATCCGGCTGAGGGTCTGGAGCAGCTCGCCGTGGACCTCGACGTTGTCGGTCGGCACCGGGCCGCCGGCCAGCTCGTGGTCGGCGCTGGCCCACAGGGCGTCGATCAGCTCCATCATGCGCGCGCGCCACGGGCTCGGGCCGAGCCACTCAGTCAGCGGCAACAGGCCGTCCTTGACGTACTCCGAGGCGCCGAACTGCATGCGTCCAGGGCCGGGCGAATCGTGGCGGAAAGCTGCCTGCGAAAAGGACCAGTCGTCGGGCAGGCCGTGCTCGCGATTGGTCAGGCGCCGCTCGGTGCGCAGCATCTCGAGCAGGCGGCCGTCCATCAGCTCGCGGTCGGTGAAGGCCGCCGTCAGCACCATGAAGGGGTAATTGTCGGCGGCGCTGTTGGCGGCGCTCCAGTGGTCGCCGCCCTTGCGGGTGTTGGTCGGGATCAGGCCGGTCTCGGGGTCGGCGAGTCCGAGCCAGGCCTCGGTGAAGCGCTGGCAGCGCCGCAGGGCCTCGGCGGCCTGCTCGGCGTTGCGCTCGGCTTCGGCGACCACGTCGGCGGGCGGTCCGGGCTCCGGCGACTGTGGCGCGGCGAGCGAAAGGAGGAGGAATGCGAGGCCGGTCATCGCCCCACCGCCTGTTCGAGCGGCACCAGCCAGGAGGGCTCCTCCTGGCCGCGGAAGTGCCACAGCGCCGGGCCGCGCCGCTCGTCGCGGAGCTGCGCCAGGGTGGCGCCGCTGGCGGCGCGCGGCTGCAGCGCCGCCGGGCGCAGCTCGCGCCCGAAGGCTTCGGAATACCCCCGCAAGCCGTCGAGCCCGGCGACGAAGGCCAGTTCGGGCGCCATCAGGCCGGCGAACAGGGCCACCTGCGAGGCGCACTCGCCGCGGCCCACCACCGCCACCGGCAGCTCCGCCGAGGACCGGGCGGCGCCGGCCGCCACCAGCGCGTCCTGGGCCATCAGGAACGGCGCCGACACGCCGAGGTAGGCGCGCAGCCGCGGATCCAGGCCGGCGAGCTCGCCGAAGCCGCGCACGTCGAGCGCCAGGCAGGCGAAGCCGGCGTCCGCCAGGCGGTCGAGGTCGAAGTCCGCGGCGGCGCCGCGCCAGCCGGCCTCGGAGACCAGCACCACCAGCGCCCGCGGCGCGCCCTTCGGCGAGTGCAGCACCGCCGGCAGGTCGGGGCCGACCGGGTTCGGGATCCGGAGGGCGCGCCAGCCCTCGCCCGAGGCCACGGTCACCGCCGCGGCACCCCCTCCGCGCAGTAGCTCGGGGGGGAAGCCGCCGTTGAGCTCAGCGGTCTGCGCCCAACTGCCGCTGGCCGCGGCCAGGCGCTCGGCAGCGATCATGCGCAGGGTCTTCGCGCCCTCCGGAGGCTCCGCCAGCACCCTCAGGTCCGGATCGAGCGCGTCGGCGGTCTCGAAGGCCGACTCCACCACCGGGCTGCCGTCGCCGCGGCCGCGCAGGTGCTGGTCGAAGAAGCCCATCGCCTGCTCGCGCATCGGCCGGTTGTAGTCGTGGCGCGAGTCGAAGACCATCCAGCGGGCGTTCGCGCCGACACCGTAGAGCTGCCAGATGGCGCGGATCTTCTCCCCCGTGCGGCGCATGCCGGCCGGCGGGAACTCGCCGTCCTCGTTGGCGCCGATCACCAGCACCGGCGCCGGCGCGCGGATCGCCAGCACGTCGGAGCGGTCGCCGACCCGCAGCGTGCCCGGCACGTGGTTGCACAGGCAGCCGTTGTTGGGGTTCACCTCCAGGCTCGAGGCGTAGACCACCGGCACCGCGCAAGTGAAGCGCGGCTCGGCGGCAAAGGCATAGAGCGTCGCCAGGCCGCCGCCGGAGGCGCCGGTGATGCCGACGCGGCCCAGGTCGGCCTCCGGCCGCGTCTCGAGGTAGTCGAGCGCCCGCATCAGGTCCCAGACGTAGACGCCGGTCACGCTGCCGACCGACATCCCCAGCGTCCAGTCGCCGTGCGGGCCCTGCCAGCGGCGCTCGATCGGCGCGTCGCCCTCGAAGGAGTGGCCCGGCGAGTCGACCACGATCGCCAGGTAGCCCGCCAGCGCCTGGGCGATGGCCCGCGCCTGCACCACCGGCTCGGCCTTCTTGTGCTGCCAGTGGCCGTGCGGGTTGACGATCACCGGCCGCGGCCCGCTGGCGCCGTCCTCCGGCACGTAGAGGTGCGCGGTGACGTGGAAGCCCGGCAGGCTCTCGTAGACCAGCTTCTCGACCCGGTAGCCGGCGCGCGGCAGCACCCCGGTGACGCGCGCGTTGAGCGGCGTCCGCGGCGGCAGCGGGTCGAGGCCGAGGCAGCGCATCAGCTCGGCGCGGTCGCCGGGCAGGCGGCGCTGGTGCTGCTCGCGGCTCTCCGGCAGCGGCCGGGCGGCGGCGGCGGCCACGGCGGCGGCCAGGTCGGCACGCATCAGGTTCGGGCCGTCGCCGCCGAGGATCGCCTCGGGCGGACCGGCGGGTCGGGGAACGTCCGGATCTTGGGCGCATCCGGACAGCCAGGAGCAGAGGAGAAGGGCGAACGGTGCCATGCGGATTCCGTAACCTGGGCTCAGGATAGCGGCCGGCCCTCCGGGAACGGGACGCTTCCCTTCCTGCCCCGGCCCCTCTGCTCAAGGAGCCGGTTTCCTTGGTCCGCCGCCGCTCCCCTGACCTGAACCGAAGATGAAGCCCCTGCTGCAACCCCTGCGCCTGCTGCTCCTGGTCGCGCTCGCCGCGCTGCTGCTCACCGCCGACACCCAGGCCCAGCGCGGCCGCCGCGGCGGCTACAGCGGGCCAGGCACGGTCTCGGAGGTCTCCTGGAGCGCCGACGGCAAGTCGCTCTACTTCACAAGCGAGGACCAGCGCTACGAATTCGACCTCAAGAGCTTGAAGGGCAAGGAGATCGAGGACGGCGACGGCAAGGGCGAGGCCAGCCAGTCCGGCGGCGGCGGCCGCAGCGGCGCAAGCACCGGCGAACAGATCGGCCGGCCGACGCGCGGGCGGCAGCACACCCAGGTCGACTCGCCGGACGGCAAGTGGGAGGCCCACTACCGCGACTGGAACGTCGTCCTGGTGGAGAAGGAGGGCGGAAAGGAGACCGCCGTCACCAAGGACGGCGACGCCGACATCCACTACGGCACGGCCAGCTGGGTCTACGGCGAGGAGCTCGACCAGGTCACCGCGATGTGGTGGTCGCCTGACTCGAAGAAGCTGCTCTACTACCGCTTCGACGACACCGGGGTCCTGCCCTTCCACCTGGTCACCGGCTGGACTGAGATCAACACCGTCTACTATCCCGAGTACTACCCGAAGGCCGGCGCCACCAACCCCGGCGCCGAGCTGATGGTCTACGACCTCGCCAGCAAGCGCAGCAAGCGGGTCGACGCCGGCGGCGGCCGCGAGGAGTATCTCTATGGCGTGCTCGCCTCGCCCGACGGCGACGAGGTGATGATCCACTGGACCGACCGCTTGCAGCACGACATGAAGCTGCTGGCGATCGACCTCAAGAGCGGCAAGACGCGGGTCGTGGTGGAGGAGCACCAGGACACCTGGCAGGACAACCACCCGTCGATCCGCTGGCTGGCCGACGGCCGGCGCTTTTTGTGGGAGACCGACAAGAGCGGCTACACCCACTACGAGCTGCGCGACCTGTCCGGCAAGCTGCTCCACCCGGTGACCGCCGGCGAATTCCAGACCGACGGCGTCC